>JAGQOZ010000574.1 GCA_020426955.1 Planctomycetales bacterium | reverse complement strand
TGTCTTCATGCTAAATCCCCAAACACGATTTGTTGGGTCTCTTCTCGCGAGCGGTTTGTTCCTTACGTTCACCATAGCGCAAGCATCGGCGCTGCTGCGAGGACTCGAAATAGGTTGTGGCTGTTTACCAGGGTAGCTGTCCATTCTATGAACAAAATCGCGTTTTGAGCCCAAATCAAGACCAATTCAGTGGCAATCTGGGAAAGCGACGAAGAACAAATTGCCCTTGATTTCGGTCAATTCGGTCAGATCAATCACAGAATGGACAGCTACTTACCAGGTCTCGAAGACGACGTTGTGGGAATTAAGACTTTAGCCCGAAGCATGTTGCTATTCGCCGCAGCCACAGCGTTGTGTCTTTACGTTCGAAGAACCCAGGTAAATACATCGTAACCCGTAACCATGAGTGTTTTTTGTTCTGTATTTTTGAAAGAAACGAGGATATTGATATGAATGCAATCAGACTTTGTGGAGCATTGGTAGTCACGGCATTAATGCTCGAAATTATTGGACCTGCAGACCAGGTAAGTGCACGCCTTGCGGTTGGAGGCATCTTACATCAACACGACTGCAACCACTCAGATTCTAAGACGTACGAATGTAAAAAAAAAGTTGGGACCGGTCCTTGCGGCCAAGATATAGACGTTCCCGACGGCAATCCTCAGGCTTGTTTAGACATATATGAAGTCGAAAAGACCACGTGTACATTCAATGGTTGCTTGAACGAGAAGTTGCATGTCGTACCGGACGGAGGATGCAACAGAATAGGCTGCGGATCCTAGCTTACTAACGAGTTCGTTCATCTTTAAGGTTGAAGCAATGTTTTCATGGTTTACGGGTTGCATTGTCTTAATCACGGTGGCGACTGCAGCTGGACAAACTGTCCAGCCGCGGCGATTCTCGAGTTGCCGATTTTCATTCGAGAAGAGATCGGAACTTATCCAAGACAACGATGCAAATTGGCAGGGCGACAAGACAGACTACATTTGGGGAAACACCGAATTGCGAGGTCGTGAGTGTCGCCATATCCAATACGTAATTTTTCGTACAAGTTACAGCGATAAGACGATGTTTCTTGCGTCTGTATGGGAGAAGATTAACAAGGACGGAACAGAGTTGTTTTCTCGAATAGAAGTCGAAGGACCCTTGCGATCAATGCCCGTCAGCATTGGAGATGCAAAAGTCAAGCATCGCGGGCTCATGTCTACATTTGATCACGGGGAAAGTTACGTGTTCGATCCGACACCTGAGTTACCGTTTTTTGGAGACCTCTATTTCCTTGGTTACTTAGACAGGGGCCCCATTTGGGAGCTTTCCAATGATCGTATTGACAACGAATTTCGGTTGTTGGATGAACAGGGAACGAAATGGCAGTTTCACCTGGATCCCGATTCGCTTCTATTTCATACCGTCATCGCCGAGACTTCCAATTCTCGGTCGGAAATGAAGCTAACAAACCAAAGGGATGGCGAACGAACGTTTGTCACGAAAACTCAAATGTTTGACAATTCCGGGAATCAAGTCTACAGCGACATACAGGAGCTTGTCATACGGGATTTGGAGTTTGACACGAAGTTCGAATTGGATTGGGCGAATTCGCCCCCCGAGGGCGCACGAGTACACAATCGCGACACCTCGCAAATCGGGTACGAGTGGCGAAACGGTAAGATCACGAAGGTATTAGATCGTTCCATTGATGACATCGACGTGATGCGTTTTCCGAGACGGCGCCGCAGCTTGATAGTAGTCGCATCACTCTTATTGTTGTGCGTCGCATACATCATCCAACGAAGAAGGACGCGAGCATGAAGCACGTTAACTTTGTACTGTGGTCAATCGCGTTCATTACCGCCTTCACCGGAACACGGCATGTCAAAGCGGAACCCTATTGTGGAGTGTATTCGGTGTTTGGCGCAGCCAAGGCATTAGGTTGTGCTGCCAACATAGATCTTGATAGCATCGTGAATGAAGAATTTGTTACCTCCAAGGCCGGAAGCACTACCAGTGATTTGGTTCGCGCTGCAGAATTCCTCGGCATGGATGCCACGCCCCTTTCGCTGATGGGAATCACCAGCCTGAAGGCGGTTCAAGGACCGCTAGTTTTGCACTGTAGCCCCCGCGGTTTTCCTGGGTCCTACCAACATTGGATGCTGTTTCTTGGCGTGGACGAACAAGGTAATGCTCAAGTGGTTGATGGCGGCGGCGGTGTCGTGAGTTGCTCGATAGAACAAGTACTTGCGAGATGGGACGGTCACGCAATCGCGTTGCACGTAAAGGGGGCCAAACCGACGACTTTTCTTGCGAGCGAAGTTGCGGCGGCTTTGCTGACTGTAGCGGGCGTTGCCGGCGCAGCAGCGTTGTTTTCGGGGCTTGCGTCTGTTTGGGGATCATATAGGTACATTGCGCAAGTGTTGTTGGCCGTTGTCTTTTCTGCTGTAGTTGGAAACTGCTGGGTTGGAAACGGATATTCGGCAGTTGCAGAATCAATTGATATTGCATTGGATAGGACGCCCATTCCTGAAATTGAGACCGCCGAGTTGAAGCGATTGCTAGGCGAACGAGTAACCCTAATCGACTGTCGATATCGAGACGATTACGATCTTGGTCACATAGACAACGCATTAAGTGTTCCGGTTGATGCAGGCATGGGGACGTTCTTCGAATTGGTGGAAGGCATAAAGAGGGGCAATACAATTGTCATCTATTGCCAGTCTGAACACTGCGGCTTTTCGAAGTATAGCGCAGCGATGTTCGCGGAGCAGGGTTTTCGCGACATACTGATATTTCGCCCTGGATATGTAGGCTGGATCGAATCACATCAGAAGCAACCATGAAGAAGTGTAGACTTATTCGATTCGGCGTGTCCGGATGCGGCGTCTCGTTGCGAAGATACTTGATGCTAACGCTAGTCATTGCCGCTGGCTTTGCTACAGAATGGTGCACATCTGCACATAACGGTGATACACACGCACTTGGCGCGGACAGTAAACGACTCAGTGAAATGTTACTTCGTTTCGATGGCCAGTGGTATCTCCGCATTGAAAAACGTGGGTATACTTATGACCCCGACATTCGTTCAACGGTCGCTTTTTTTCCGCTGTATCCGCTTCTTGGGCGACTGGTTCGGTTCGTTACTAGAGTTCCAGCGGATGTTGCGCTGCTTTTGGTATCAAATCTATGCATGATTGCATCGCTTTGGCTTTTCCGCCGTTATCTCTTGAGGCCAGGTCATTCCGAGGAAACAATTGGCATCGACTGTTCCTTACGTGCCGTCGTGTGCTATCCAACTAGTTTTTTCTTTTTGATGGCCTATTCGGAGTCATTCTTTTTCTTGCTGACAATTGCGGCAATGTACAGCATTCGCAAGCACCAGTCTTTCTGGCTGGCGGCATCGATTGTCGGAGCAGCCACGGCCACACGGCCAGTTGGAGTTGCGCTATTACCACCGCTACTATGGCACGCTTGGCAAACATCGATAAACCAACGGCAATTCATCCGGAGGTTGGCTTTTGGTGTACCAATTTCACTGTCGGGGATTCTTCTATATGCATTGTTCTTGTCAGTCACATTCGGCGATCCGTTAGCATTTGCCCGGGTGCAAGCTCACTGGAGCTGGCGACCGATACTACCCGCGACTGAAAAGATGTATGCGCTGATCTCGTTGGAACCGTTTTATGCGCCGTACATGGCGCTTTGGCCAACTCACTGGTCAAATTTTGATTCGCCCAATTGCATCTTCGCCAGCTTGCAGGCGGCAAACCCAGTTCTCTTTGGGACGGCAATCTTGCTTGTACTCTTCGGTATGTGGAATAAGTGGCTTACGGTGCCGGAGTTTCTCTTAGCGGCTGGAC
>JAGQOZ010000573.1 GCA_020426955.1 Planctomycetales bacterium | reverse complement strand
TTTCGCACCTTCTTGCCCGTCTGTAATTGATATTGCCCAATGCCAACTTGGCGAACTCGAGCAGATTCACACGCATTGAAGAACATCAACGTGGGTAACTTGGAAACGCCCAGCAAGTCTTGTCCGGACAAGACTTCATTGCCGGCGCACACAATGCCACTGCGAGCAGGATTATGCGAATCAAAGAACGCGTGTCCCGCATAGTGAATCACATCATAAGCTCCCGAAGCAAACTCGTTTCTTACGGCGTCAAACGTCGCTTCCCCTTGCATCAAGATCTTGACCGTAATCACTGGATTCTGGCCAAGTCTTTGCGCCAACGCTTTGATTTCGTCGTCCGCACCGGACAAGTCTCCTGTGGGGTTGCCGATCAGCAGCACAGTCAATTGGTTTGATTCGATACGATCCTGCAGCCACGCGGCCGCAGGCATGTCTCGAGCCAAATACCTGCGACTGACTCCTTGGTTCTTGGCCGGCGCCCAACCGTCAATGTGAAGCGTCTCCCAAGGAACACGTGATGCGAACGAATCATGCACGACCACCAAATGCAGATTCGACTGACTGGTAAGGACGGTGCGAATTTGCTGAGGCAAGACTAGCTTTGCCCACGCTTGTCCATACTCGTCCAAGTTCTGCGGGCAGCCATTGGAAAGCTGACTGATCAGTTTATTAATCTGAGTTTCATCGCACAAAATGGTCTGATTGACAATGGTCGCTTTGCCGCCGGCCGTTAACACGGACAAATCCAATTGACGTTTCTTGGAATCCGTTTCACTATCGGGATCACGGTGTTCATAAACGCCGTCCGACCGAACGATCAAATAAACTGGATCATCTTCTGTTGATCGGCGAAGTCTGGGAGCGGCGGAAATGGGTTCCGGAAGCGTCAATTCGTCCAGAGTTACTTCCGTCTCTTCAAACAGCTGTGTGCTGGCCAAGTCGTAAACGGTTTGTTTGATCTCTTCAAAACGACGTGGGTCAAATTCGCAAATGGTGATGCCGCGAAATTTCTGGTGCAATTTTGAATCCATCAAGCCGGCGAAGAAACCTTGAAGCAGGCTATCAAGCGATTGTTTGACCGTCAGCTTGGAACCTGCTCCCATCAAGACAGTACCAATTTCATCAACGTGTGTTCTGATCAGTGAACGAGCCACATTTTCAGCAACTCGACGCATAACCGATTCATCAAATTGATCAAACGCACCCAGTCCCGCAAGCACGACAAACTCACTTTTGATTTGATGTCGATTGGTTGGCAGAATTTGAATCTCACCGACATTGGCCGAAAACATCCGGCGATCGACAAATTCACTAATCGTCCCGTCCATCCAACTATCTAAGACCGACGCTGGTCCAGTGGGGCGAACACTTTGAAACATGCCCAACACAACGGCACGCGTATTAAGCTGCGAGATATCACCCTTGGCGATGGTGATTTCCAATCGCTTTTGCCGACGCCGACTAATGACCAAATCCTGAAACGATCTTCTCAGCACTTCGGCCTTTTCGACAACCGCGGCTGGTGGTTCGGAAGTTTCTGCCGAGATGAATTCGCTGGCGATTTCTCGTAACTCCACATTAGTCCAATCGGCAATATCCGACCGCTGTTCCGATGCAGCAATCATCGTGGAATGATCGGATGTTTCTGTGAGCTTTGATCTTCGAACTGTTGGCACCTGAGACTTGATGGCCGTCACCTCTTGATCGAGCAGGATCTGGCGAACGCCTTTGGCAACGCTACGATTATTGGGCAGCTTTCCATGTTCTTCTTCGACATAGTAGGTTCGTTCCTGAGCCATCACCGCGAAGTCTAGCGGCACGGTGCCATCGCCCGAATAACTTCTTTCGTAGATAAACATAGATTTGTCGTGCGAATGACGCAGTCCCACCACCGTCTCTTGATTCACACCGGCAACCAGCGAACAACGCTCGTCAAAAGGGGCCAACGTTTGATGTGCGTCGGCAACTCGCTTCAACACATTTTGACGAGGCTTCTTGTCTCCGGGCCAGTTTTCGGCTTGGAAAAGATCCACACTGGAAAACTTGCTGTGATGGGGAAGGAGCTGGCATAGCCCGTCAAACGTCGAGAAAATGTCATTGGCCAAGTCAACGGCGGACGTTCTGGCCAATCGAGCCACGCTTTGCACCGTGGAGTTGGAACCTCGTAGAGCCATCACTGGTTCGAACGAACCGTAGTTTGGTGTTCCCAACATCACCAAGCGTTTAATTTTTGGCTGACCATTGGCTTGGAACATGGCCGACCTTGCCACAAGGCCACCCATACTATGAGCAACGATGTTGACCGGCTTTTTTTCCGTCTTCAGGTGTTCGTTTAATTGCTGTCCAAGACTGACAAGACCAAGTCGCCAGTCATAGTGAAAATAGTCAACGTCAAAACCGTCAATCTTCAGCCGCAACTTGAGTTTCAAATAGTGCGGCATGGCCCCGATGGATTTGATCTTCCCGGGAACACCGTTTGCGGCCAACGTCAACTTGGATAGATTGCCTTGGAAGATGTCGACCGGATCAAACCAAATCATGTCGTCCAAGATTTTCCTAGGGATACCGAGCAGCGATCCCATGATCCCAGGCAGAATTAGAACTCGAATACCGTTGGACCGATGAGATGACCGAGCCTTGACGGACAATTCTCGCAGTTCTTCCAGATTCTCTTCGCCAAGCAACTCCGCCACCAACTTTGATTTTTGCCGAGTGACCAACAATTCTTCGATGGCTTCCGCGCTTTGATCAACGTGAGAAACGGTGGCTTCACGTTTTGGGGCTGGTCTTTTTTTCGGAGTTCGTTTGCGAGTTGCCATGGCCAATTCCAGTAGTGCCGAAGATAAACAGATCCCCCAACAGGGCAGGCATGAATCTAGCCGATGTGCAAGTAAATTTCAACAATAAATTGACTTAGGCGAAGCGAGTGAAAAGCAACTTAGATGCTCATGTTCCGTTGTTGTCATAACGCTGTGTTTGGAACCATTTCCAAGGGACGGTACGATAACCAGTTTGATTCCAAGACTTCTGGGAGTTTGAGTGCGATGATGCGTCGTTTTATGTTAGCCATGGCCGTAATTTCTAGTTTGCTCGTAATTGTTCCTGATACTTTAGAGGGCGGTTGCTTTCTGAGGCGGCATCGCCATGGCTGTGCCGTTCGACAAGTGTATGTGCAACCGAAGGCCGTTTGCCCGAATGGGTATCAAGGCACTTGGGACGCGAGATATCCCAACGAAGGGCCGCTAGATGGAATCACTGTTGTTTCAATGACGCCGGGTGGCAAGATTCGATCTGTATCGGGGACAAAGCTGAATTCTGACGGTACGCTGTATTCGCAATGGGGCAGCCTAGATGGTCCGTTTGACTGCGATGGAAACATGCGGTTTTCATTTCGCTACAACGAATGGCTTGCCGACGGAACGCAGCGTCAGGGGACCATGGTGTTTGGGTTCCTAGGCACCGAAGTGCAAGGAGTCTATCGATTAGATAACGCCACCGGCAATTGGAAGCATATTCGATTGACGAATCGGACCGACTGATTTGTCGACGGTGGACGAAACCTAGCGTTTTGTGATGGTTCTTTATTGCTTGCAGGATGTTCGAACGAATGAAAATAACTTCGCTATTTGCTGGAGATCGCGGTGAACCAGTTATCTCAGCACTACCGGTTGATTTAGTTGGCCGCTGGACGGATGGGAGTTGGTTGTACGAATTCGCGCACGACGGTTCTTACTACGCTGGTGGCGAGGCAACCGCGTATTCGATTTCAGCCGACGGGCAGTCGCTGACGCTCGATTCGTCAACCTATGTTCGACAAACTCGGGAATGCGAAGGAATTGTCGGTCTGTGGCGAAA
>JAGQOZ010000572.1 GCA_020426955.1 Planctomycetales bacterium | reverse complement strand
CAAATCTGAAAACTTGCTAGGCCCCGTGAAGAAATGAAAGACGTCTAAACAAATTCCCAAATGTGGGCTGCCGACTTCCTGCACCAACGCTGCCGCCGTTTGCAGATTGTTGCCAAACGCCGCCTTCGCTTGGAATTCCAACGCCGCTCGCAAACCTCGCTGGCCAACTTCCTTGGCTAACTGCAGCAAGGAAGCTTGAATTCGTTCGACATCCACTTGGGAAAGCGGCGAGGTTGTGTCGCAGGCCACGACGACGGTCTTTGCACCAATTTCACAACACAAGTCCAATCGCTTGGCAAAAGATTCCCAAGCCACCTTTCGAGCTTCACCTTGGGACATCAGTAATCCACCTTGATAAGACGCAACCGACGCGGTCATACCAAGATCATCCAGTAGCTGTTTGATGTTGGCAGCGGATGATTTGGACTGCTCCAAATATGATTCCAATTTCGTCAACCAAATTTCGATCGAACGGCAATGACCTGCCGCGTAATCTTCCAGATCATCGCGAAAGGGCGAATTCAGCGAACAGACTTGGCTTAATGTGGGAATCATAACGTGCCCTTGCAACAACAACTTCGACCAATCGATTCGCCTGGCGTCCGTGCAACGAATCATCGTGTGTGACGCCGATCGAAATTGACCGTATTCCAAAGAGACAAACTGCGTCAACCGCCGTCTAGTGATCTGCAACGGACGCCAAGGACGACTTTGATACCATAGAATGATGCTTGGCCAATTCAAAGTCCCCTAAGTGCGAATACGCCGTCGATAGTGCTCGATGCGTACTCCTTCGAACCTGCGGATCGGCGATACCGTTGATCGCGAACTCCAAATCCGTGACGGCTAGGGAGTATTCCCCCAACCGCACCAGCAATTGACCACGAGTGTCTCTGAAGAAAGCGTTCTCCGGTGACACATCAACAACCGAATTGACTTGCGAAAGCGCCGCAGCCAATTCATCTCGTGTTACATTCGGCCGAAGATTGGCCAAGTTGGCTAGATTGTTCCAAGCGACCAGATGATTCGAATCAAATTCGATAGCCCTCTGATACCAATTTGCAGATTCGTCCCATTGCTGGTTTGCTTCGTGAATTCGTCCGATGGATACGAAAAGTTCGGCTGCACCTTCCTCACTAGGATGCAATCGAATTGCTATTTGCTGCGCCAACCGCTGACGAAATCCGCCGCGAGCAACAAGACCGTACAGTTGCTTGATTCGATCAGGCAGACGCTGCAAATTCTCCGCGATCGCGTCCGCAATAAACTCGGCCAAATCTTCTGCCGCCTCGCCCGGATCATCTAACGGCAGCAGCCAAGGATCCGAGTTGGCCCACGATAAATATTCATCCACCAGTTGCTGTTGATACTCGGCCAGTCCCGCGTGCCCGGGGTACGCAGTTCGTGCTTGGCGAACCCAATTCAACAGGCCCGCAATATCCTGACGCACTCGGCAGGCTTCCGCCAGCAACTGATACTGATCCGGATTGAACATGCCATCCGAGGACGTTTCTTGAATCCGCTGCTGCAGTTGTTGTGCGCACCCCGACGCCGCCTGTACATTTCCTTGCCGCAGAAACAATTTCATCTGCAATGCCAATTGACTAGGGCGAATTTTTTCCGAATCGGTACGTTCAGCAGTGCGGATGGCACGATCCCATTGCCCGGTCTTGGCCAGCAACATCGCGCTTAAATGCACAAGTTCGGCCGATTCCGGCAACGTCTGTAAAAGGCTTGCCAGTTGCGTCTCCGCGTCGCGAACGGCTTCGGAATCCCATTCATCCTGATCCAAAAATCGCTGAACTAGCCAGATTCGAGCTTCAGGAAACGCAGCACGCGATTCAGCAGCCAATTGACGCATCAATCGTTTGGCCTGTTGACTTTTACCCTGGTTGTCCAATGCAATCGCTCGTTGAAACTGAATTCGAGGTGAAACCGCTCCGAGCTGTTCAAGTTTGCGGAAGCACAGTTCGGCGGTGGCAACGTCATCCGCCGCAGCTGCATCTGCCGCTTGTCGCTGATAACGTTGAACCAATTCGAATTCGCTGCGACTGGCCCAAACCACCGCCGTCACTGCCAGGATGGTGACAAACATGACCACAGGCAAGCCTAACAAGAGATGCCGGAAACAACGGCTCAACAGCCACAGGACTCCAAATTCACACAAGCTATAAGCAGCAATGCGAGTCCAAGCCGCAATTCGTCCGGCCCCATCCAGCAGCCATATCCAAATCCGCTCGAACCAACCGAGTCCAGCACGACGGTGACGCGACACTTCGGCTTCATTCTGGACATGGTCCGACCACGCCACGTAAAACTCGTCCGGCTCTTTTTTGGGACGAATGCGTCGAAACACCGATTCAAAGAATGTGAACAGTGCAAATGCAACATGATCGAATTGGCTTTGCACCCAACATCGGCAGCCATGAACAAGCCGGAGCGTTGAAGCATATGTTCGGATCAGCAGGCCCATTCGGCTATGCAACTCCCGAAACCATTTGATAAACCTACTTCGCCCAGAATCGGCGACTACCCACCACCAATGCACCAATCAGGCCCAATAACCAAAAGGCAGAAGGTTCCGGCACGGCTGTGGGATTCAGGATGAGGTTGGTGGACGAAATCTTCGCAGAATAGGAAACGTCGCTGCCCACATCACTGCCATCCAAGTTGGCGATATTCCAATTGATCTGGCCGACCGACGATTCAATCACGATGGGAAAAACATAGTGCGAACCGACCGAGGCTACTCGACCACCCGTGGCCAACATGACGCTATCGGCAGCGGCAACGCTGACCAAATATTGGGACTCCGGGCCCGAAATGTCCAGCTGCAAATGATAGTCACCCGCAGCCAAGTCTTGGATGGGACGATCAACCACAAGTCCACTACTGACCATTCCTTCAAAACTACTTCCGACCGAAGCAGCCGAAACCATCGACGAGCAGACCAGTAAAGCCAACAGACATTCCAAATTACGTCGCATACGGTATTCCTTCCAACCGGAATGATTTCAGGGATGCCTACAGACTACCGACAAGCACGCTAGCGTCAATAAATTGCAATCCCAATCCGCAGCAAAAACACCGCCTTTTCAAAATCTTGTTTCCTTTGCAACTTACGAATCTCCGCCAACTTTCGCGAGTTACCAAATACAGCGGCCGGATCCTGAGTGGCACCTCCTTTTTCCGTCTTTCCGCCCGGCGGGCGAAACATCTTTGCCGGTGTGCGTCAGCCACCGGTCGCCATTCTACCCTGCCGCGCTCAGCCCAGCGGGCGACACATACAGATTCTCGAAAACGCCCAAAATCACAACTGGCTAGAAACTGCACGAGAAGTTAGTGTCAGGCACTTTGGAAAACCCTACGAAATACGTTTGCAACTATAAAGGCGATCTAAGATTTACACGGCAACAGTTGGTGCCAGCCACTATTGTGGAAAACACCTTAGCGAACGAGCCTGGTTGGCAAACCGTCGTCTTTCCGCCCGGCGGGCGAAACATCTTTGCCGGTGTGCGTCAGCCACCGGTCGCCATTCTACTCTGCCACGCTCAGCCCAGCGGGCGACACATACAGATCCTCGAAAACGTCCAAAATCACAACTGGCTAGAAACTGCACGAGAAGTTAGTGTCAGGCACTTTGGAAAACCCTACAAAATACGTTTGCAACTATAGAGGCGATCTAAGATTTACACGGAGTGGTCGAATGCTGCAAATAAGCTATTCAGGAAGGACTTACACGCATGACTCGATTGCGATATTCGATCAGTCCCTGCACGATTTTCAGTCGCTTCCAAGCCGGAACACCCGCCTTTAGCTTCGATCGCAAGAAGGCGATAACGTCTTCTTCTGTAAACTT
>JAGQOZ010000571.1 GCA_020426955.1 Planctomycetales bacterium | reverse complement strand
TGGCGTCCGTTTCATAATCGAGGTGTCAGCAAGGCGATGCAGGGTGACTATGAAGCGGCGATTGGCGACTTTGACGAATCGATCGCTCGGAACCCAGACTACGGCAACACGTTTTTTAACCGAGCGGAAATTCTGTTCGAAATGGGCCGTTTTGACGAAGCCGAACGAGATTATTCAGAAGCGATTCGCTTGAATCCGGCCGACGCCGTGGCGATTTCGGGCCGAGGCCATGCGATGTTTCAGCAAGGACGTGTGCAAGAAGCCGTTGACGACTTCAGCGAAGTCATTCGGTTAGAGCCAGAAAACGCTCGGGCCCTAGCGGACCGAGGCGATGTATACGCGTATGCCGGAGAATGGAACTCCGCGGCGTTGGATTACAAGGCCGCTCAGAAGTTGAATTCGGAATTTGGCCGTGTTTACCAAAGTATGGCGTGGATAGCCGCAACTTGCCCAGATGATTATTTTCGCAATCCAGAAATGGCGCTGAAACTGGCCAAGACCGCCATCCGACTCGATGGCCAAGACGACTACCGCTATTTAGACACCCTGGCGGCAGCTCAAGCCAGCTATGCCGACGAATTGGCTCGCAAGGCACAAGAATCGTCCGACCGAACCGCTCAGCAGCAAAGTGTCGAAGGCTTTCAAAAAGCGGTAGAATACGCAAATCAAGCTGCTTCGCGAGCTCCGGCTGACGTTCGGCCTGATATTGAACAACGAGTTGCGGCGTATCGGCAGCGACAGCCGTTTCGCGAAGTTCGCTAGAGAAAAGGCCGCCTGGAAAACGCGAGGATTGGCGTTGGATCGAGGTAAAACGGGCGATTTTGCAGGTCTCCGAACGTAGGGTCTGCATGATTAAGCGGCAGTTTTGGATTACCGGGAAATTCGGACTTGCGAAGGCATTTCGAAATCTTTTCAATCTGACCTTTTCGAGAAAACGAAATGGTTTAAGATAGGGTGACAATTCGGCTACTCGCTGCGCCGATCTGCACATTGCCAGGAAGGCCGAGTGCGGTAGTGAGTGGCTTCTTCTGGATCCTTCTAAATAAATTTTCTTTCCGAGCAGTTTCTTCGGGGCTGTTCCAGTACATGTTGTTTATTGGTGTTAGTTCAAATGGACCTCAAAAAAGTTAGAAACATTGGTATTTCCGCCCACATTGACTCGGGGAAAACGACCCTCAGCGAACGCATCCTGTTCTACACAGGACGAATCCACAAGATGGAGGAGGTTCGGGGTGGTGGTGATGGGGCCACAATGGACCACATGGAACTGGAGAAGGAACGAGGGATCACGATCACCAGTGCGGCCACAACGGTCCAGTGGAAGGACAACCTTGTCAACTTGATTGACACTCCTGGCCACGTGGACTTTACCGTGGAAGTAGAACGCAGTCTTCGCGTTTTAGACGGTGCCGTTTTGGTTTTGTGTTCGGTAGGTGGGGTGCAGTCGCAGTCGATCACCGTCGATCGCCAGATGAAGCGTTATCACGTGCCTCGCTTGGCGTTCGTCAACAAGATGGATCGAACCGGTGCCGATCCCTACAAGGTGACCAACCAAGTTCGCGAGAAATTGGGTGTGGACGCCGTTATGGTACAGATTCCCATTGGCGCCGGTGAAACGTTTGAAGGCATTATTGACCTGATCACCATGAAGGCTTGCTACTTTGATGGCAAGGAAGGGGAAATTGTTCGCGAAGCGGATATCCCAGCTGATTATCAGGACAAGGCGGAAGAGTATCGCCAGCACATGCTGGAATCGCTTTCGATGTACAGCGACGAATTGATGGAACTGTTGTTGTCTGAAGAAACGGTTTCGGAAGAACTGATTCACAAGATTTTGCGAGTGGCCGTGCGCGGCGAAGAAATCACTCCGGTTTATTGCGGTTCGGCCTACAAGAATAAGGGCGTGCAGTTGCTGCTGGACGCGGTGAGTCGCTACTTGCCGTCACCATTGGACCGCGAAATCAAGGCGCATTCGATTGAAGATGAAAACGCCAAGATTGCGTTGGAACCTGATACGAACAAGCCGTTTGTCGGCATGGCCTTCAAAATTGTTGACGATCCATACGGACAGCTAACGTTTACTCGTATTTATCAAGGTTCGATTAAGAAGGGCGAAACCTACTTCAACCAACGAACCGGCAAGAAAGAACGATTCAGCCGAATCTTGCGAATGCATTCGGATAAGCGAGAAGAAATTGACACGGCCACGGCGGGTGATATTGTGGCCATCATGGGTATCGATTGTGCCAGTGGTGATACCTACGCCAGTGAAAACAAGTACTGCGCGCTGGAAAACATTTTTGTTCCAGAACCTGTGATCAAAGTGGCAATCACACCCGCTCAACGTTCTGACAGCGACAAGCTGGGCAAGGCGCTACAGCGGTTCCGTAAGGAAGACCCAACCTTCCAAGTCATGACCGACGAAGAAACGGGCGAAACGTTGATTGCGGGCATGGGTGAATTGCATTTGGAAGTCTACACCGAACGAATTCGCCGAGAATACAAGGTGGAAGTCGAAGTCGGTGCGCCGAAGGTAAGTTATCGTGAAGCTCCGACACAGCCAGCTGAATACGACTACAAGCACAAGAAACAGTCGGGTGGTTCGGGGCAGTTTGCTCATATTATTGGCAAGTTGGAACCGATGCCGGACGATTCCACCGAACAGTTCATCTTTGAACAGAACGTAGTCCAAGGACGCATTCCGAAGGAATACATTCCTTCGGTAGAAAAGGGCTTCCGGTCTTCTTTGGACAAAGGTCCTGTGGCGGGCTTCCCGATTTTGGGCATCAAGTGCATCCTGAACGACGGTTCTTACCACGATGTGGACAGTAGTGACATGGCGTTCCAAATTTGTGCTCGTGGTTGCTTCCGAGAAACATTCATGAAGACCAAGCCGGTGCTTTTGGAGCCAGTCATGAAGATGGAAGTCGAATGTCCGTCGGACTTCCAAGGATCGGTCACGGGTGACTTGATTAGTCGCCGAGGCTTGGTGCTTTCGACTGAAATGAATGGTGAATTGGCCATCATCATCTGTGAAGTTCCTTTGGCGGAAACCTTTGGGTACTCGACCGACTTGCGTAGCCAAACCCAAGGGCAGGGTACGTTTACCATGGAGCTTTCTCGCTACCGACCGGTTCCGGCCAAGATTCAGGAAGAAATTGTGGCGGAACGCAAACGAGAAGAACTTGTCGGCGCAAAGTAAGTTCGTTTCGCTTGATGCAGACGAAGCATTTTCACAACGCACTTGGGCTTCCAAGTGCGTTTTTTATTGCGCGCGCTGCCCAACGCATTGTCGTTGAATCTGCAGGCCGGTTGGCGCATGTTCATTCGCATTGACGAATTCACAATGACTTTGTGTTCGAGAAATCCACATGATAGACTCGTTTCGAAGCAAAAATTGGAAAACTCTAATGACCGATTACCAACACGATAAACTGGTTCAGGACGCGATACGCGGCGACCGCGGTTCGCTGGAACAACTTCTGCTGATGCATTGCGATTCGCTGTCGGATCACATTCGTCCCAAATTGGCTGGCCCTATACAGAGTTTGGTCAGCGTTGAAGACATTTTGCAGGAGACGTTTTATCGAGCATTTCAGCAGATTGCGTCATTCGAGCCAAAGTCCAGTCAATCCTTTTTGGCTTGGCTTAAGGTCATTGCGGAATCACGCATCGTTGATGCCATCAAAAACCTCAAGCGAAAAAAACGAGGCGGAGATTTTCAACGAGTAGCCAATCAGCCGGCCGCCGCGCATGAATCGGTGGTTGAATTGATCCAGATGATTTCAGCAGATGGATCCTCGCCCAGTCAAATTGTGGCAGGGGACGAAGCCGTACTTGCCATGCAGGTAGCGGTCGCTGCCT
>JAGQOZ010000570.1 GCA_020426955.1 Planctomycetales bacterium | reverse complement strand
GGAACGACCTCGTCGAGGACAACCGATGGCTAGAAAACGGCCGTTGGGACTAAACGAGAGTGACCAGACATTGTCATCCATCACGGGCAAGTCCATCTGGATTTCTCTCAACTGTTGCCCTGAGGTGTAATTCCATATTACCACCTGGCCATCGCCATTACCGGCGGCTAAGCGAGTCGTCGGTGGATGAATTGCCAGCGAATGGACACCCATGCGTATTTCTTTGAGTGTGCGCAGCGGTTTACTTTCCGGATTCAGGGAGCTGGTGTCCCAAATGGGAACCGATGTGGCAAACCAGCCAATCGCCAATTGATTATTCGAAAGGAACTCGACGCGATATGCCGGCAGTTGGTGATGAATGGTATGAAGAATGGCATCATCATGACACCGCTTCCAAAGTTCGTACCATTCAAAGTCACGTAAGTCGTTAGGTGACTGAGACTGCGGAATCCATTTCACTAGTTTGCGTTCCGCCTCGACCAAATCACCTTTGTCAATGTCAGCCGCGACCAGGCGCATTGCTTGGGCGTACAGGTTGTTCGTTTTGTCGACGGAATCTCTATTCAAGCGCCAGGCCACGACGGTGCTTCCAACCGCGATCGTCACCAACAGCAGCGTTACGGAAGCAAGCAATGCAGATACCAGCTTGTTTCGACTTGCCCATCGCGTTGTTCGTTCCACGGTTCCGATCGGCCGGGCGACGATAGGACGGTTTTCTAGAAACCGCTGGAATTCTTGGGACATTTCTTCGGCGGTTTGATAGCGAGCACTCGGATTTTTCTCGATCGCCTTCATCACGATCGTTTCCAAATCGACGGGAATGGCTGCATCAATGTGTGTGGGCCGAACAGGGATCAGATCCATGACTTGGGACATTAACTTGCCACGATCACTGGCAGGAAACGCTTTCCTGCCGGTCAGTAGTTCGTAAAGCGTCAGTCCTAGCGAACAGATGTCTGCGCGATGGTCAACGTCTGCGTCCGACGCCAGTTGTTCTCGACTCATGTATCGAAGCGTACCAACCAACTCGCCCGACGTAGTCACAGATCCTTGACCGTTTTCGCGGACCCGAGCTAATCCAAAATCGGTAACTCGAAGATTGCCATCGGCATCGATCAGCAAATTGGAAGGCTTGATATCGCGATGAATAATATGCCGATCATGGGCGTACTGCAGCGCATCGGCCGCTTGTTTGCCCAACCTGGCGACGGAGCGATGGAACGACTTGCGGTCTGCGCTACGTTGCGTAGACAATTCCGCAATCGGTGACGTATCGGTCTTGGATGACTTGGCTGTACTGTCTTGAGGTTCGCCATGCAGCGCATCACAGACTTCAGCCAGATTCGGGCCGTCGATCAACTCCATGGAAAAGAAGTGGACTTTGTCGAAGTCGACGGAATATACGCGAACGATATTTGGATGGTCCAGCCGTGCGGCGGCTTGGGCTTCGTTCTTGAATCGCAAGACGCGAGATTTCTCGAAATTTGACACTAGCGGCAACACTTTCAAGGCAACTTGTCGCCCTAAGGAACGGTCGACCGCCTGGTAGACCATTCCCATTCCACCTCGACCTATAAACCGCTGGATGGTGTAATCACCCAGGACTCGCGGCGTCGGATCTACGCTTGCATCCGCTACATTTGCTGGCGTGGCAAACCCAATGAACTCCAGACTGTCGATACATGCCCGCAATTCATCGGCAATGTCGGAATTCTCGCGAATCAACGCGTCCTTATCGATGGATCTACTTGTTTCGATATCAAGCAAGAATTGATCAAGGATGCTAGCGAGTCGTCGATCTATTTCGCCGGATTCATCGCCCATATTCTATTCCTCCAATACATCGCGAAGTTCACGCAAGGCGCGTGTCCACAGCATTCGTACCGCGTCAGTGCTGCGTCCCATCTTCTCGGAAATATCTGGCCATTCAAGTTGTTCGATATTTCGCAGTAACACAACCTCACGGTGGTCGACAGAGAGGTTTGCCAGCGAGTTGGCCAGGATGACTCCTAATTCTCGCTGTTCCGCCTTATGGCTGGGTGACGAATTCTTGTCAGTGAGGAATTGAATACTATTGAGAGAATCGTCAAGCAAATCGTGTAACGACTGCTGTCGGTCAAGACGTCGAGTGGATGCTTGTTCGCGACGCGTGAAATCGATAACCAATCGAGTCAAGATTTGTCGCAACCATGTCGCCATCTCTGGTTCGCTGACGCCCTTGAATTGCGAAAACCGTTCGTGTGCGCGCAGTAGCGTTTCTTGGACCAAGTCAGACGGATCAATCCTGGCGACCGCTGACTTGTTTGCCAACAACCTGGCAATCATCTTTAGATAGTTGCGATAGTGGTCGAACAAGCGGTTCTGAGCTTCCCCGCACTGGGTGCGCGCTTCTAGAATGAGGTGCGAGATGGAATATCCGGCTGGTTCTTTCATGGTCGAATCATCGACTATTCGAACGCTCGGTTCAACTGTTTTTCCGCGTGTTTCGCAGAAACATCGATCGCAGATCTACGGTTTTCAGATTCGGTAAGACGCACAGTAGAGCGAAAGCGAACGCGGTTTTCAGTATTCGTTGTTTTTCGCGGTTGCCGCGTTCGGCATGCGACAACCTTGCGTCATAACCAATAGGGCCGTTTTTTTCAAACGTCAGGTAGCAATGGCCGAATTCTGATCTCGGCGACGATTGCCTGATGTGACGTTTAGCAGTAGAAAGCAATGAAAATGAAATGTCTCAATTCGACGTCACGCAAATGTAATTGGTCGCTCTTCCAAAGGTTGCTGGCTGTGGCGTGGTGGGCCGCGATCATTGCTATGAGTTGTCCAGTCTCGGCAATGGCGCAGTCACCGTTCTTTTGGGACGAATTTGATCGAGCGGATTTGTTTGATTCAGAGATTAACTGGCACGTAGACGACAACGCGGCGGTCACATTGATAGACGGATCTGTTGCCGTGATACCGCTGGACGGCAACACTCCCGGTTTCTACGCCGAGACCCCGATGGAAGTTTCGGACTTCAGTTTTCGCGTTCAGGTGCACTTTCAGGATGTTCTTGGAGTCTACGCGGCACGTCCTTTTATTGGGCTGGTTGGCCGTGACTTCGTCATAGGCGACGGAAACGCATATTGGGCCGGGCCTTCGTCCGATGGCAATCTGTACTTAGGCGAGAGCATCGGAACCAACACCGTCATCCATACCAGTAGGCATCTGCTCAGTCGCGATGAAATCAACGATGCTGACATTCACGTGCAGTTTGATGCGGTGGGAGACCAGATTTCGATAACATCATGGGTTGATGGGACTGAAAAGCCCGACGAGCCGCAATTGAAGATAACTGACGACACACAAACTACTGGCAACGGTTTCAGTCTGGTCATCAATCCGTCCAATCAGCTCACTGGGTTTGATGTCCGGTATTTTGCCGTTCTTCCAGGCGTCCCCGGAGATTTCAGTGGGAATTCCACCGTCGATGTTGCCGACGTTGACTATCTGACCGAACAAATCCGATCCGGTGGTACGAACCGAGCCTTTGATCTGACGGACGACGCAGTGGTTGATGGCCATGACCATCAACATTGGGTCGAAGACATTGCCAAAACCTGGTTTGGCGATGCAAATCTGGACGGTGAATTCAATAGCCAAGACTTGGTAGCAGTTTTTCAGTCGGGCGAATTCGAAGATGCCGCAGACGGCAATTCGACTTGGTCGACGGGCGATTGGAACGGCGATGGCGACTTCACTTCGGCCGACTTCGTCAAAGCGTTTCAGGACGGGGGCTACGAACAAGGAATTCGGAATGTCACGGCGGCAGTGCCGGAAGCGAACGTGTCGGGCTTGCTATTCCTGGCCGGCATTCTTTTTTGGCGAAA
>JAGQOZ010000569.1 GCA_020426955.1 Planctomycetales bacterium | reverse complement strand
AGTGTGGGACAATCACGCCGATGGAACCAGTGGTGGTGGTTGGTTCCGCAAAGATGGAATCTTCTTGATCACCCACGGCCATGGCGACGTAATAACCGCCGCTGGCGGCCACGCTGCCCATGCTGGCAACCAACGGAAGATCCTTCTCTTCGGTCAGCTGGTTCAAGTGATGCAAGATGTAGTCGCTGCCAGTGATGGTGCCGCCCGGCGAATCAATCCGCAGCACGATGGCTTTGACCTTGTCGTCTTCGCGAATGCGTTCGATTTGACTCTTCACATATTCGTCTACCATTCCAATCACACCAGACACCGTCAGAACAGCTACCTTGTCAGCGGAAATGTTCTTGCTGCCGGAAACATATTTTTCGCGAATCCCATGGTTCGTATTGAAATAGTCAGAAAAAACAGCCGTGATTCCCAGCAAGCTTATGAGGCAGAAAAAGAAGGCCACCCAGCCCATCCACGATAGCCAACCCAAAAAACGATACGCCAATACGGTGGATGTGCGAGCTGGCGCGCTGGCAGATCGGTGGACCATTTCTGGGTGGACGATTTCTTGGCTTTGTGGATCAGAACCTTGTGGCGAGTCATTCATTGGAAGCACAACCGATTCATTTCGAACCAAAGAACAGGGGATCGCGTTACCGCACCTAAATATTCTAGGCCTTTTTTTCTTCGCGGCAATTTGGACTGGCGAATGGACTAAGTGATTTTTGTTCGAAATTTGCATCGGTCCTACAACATCGAATCGAATTACGGACGTTGGTGTTGCGAAGGATCGAATAATCCCGGTAAGATACTCGTCTTGATGTCTAGATAAGCCGGAATGTTTGGAAACACTACACAAGAGGTGTGCGAGTGATCGTCGCAGCGACAACGGAATGTTACCGAGAGTTACCGCTTCCTGATGTATTCGAGAAGCTGTTGGATTTGGAGTATTCGGCGGTAGAAATCGCGATCGATGAAGAAAGCGACTATCTGAAACCGTCTGACGTAGTGGCCAATATGGAAAAAGCGGTCACACTGTGTCGGAACACGCATCGTTTGGACATCACAGGATATGCGCTCAATATCACGGCCAAAGGCGAAGAGCACTACGAACAATTTGCTGCATGTTGCAAGTTGGCCAAGGCCACCAAGGTTGCCACATTGACCGTCCCTTCGGCTGAACTCGGAACGCCGTTCAACGAAGAAGTAGAACACCTGCGTCGGCTAGTTAGTATCGCGACGCTGGAAAGCGCTTGTGTCAGTATGCGAAGCCAAATTGGTCGCTTGACCGAAGATCCCGATACCGTGGTGGTCTTGTGCGATAACGTCAAAGGCCTGGGCGTGACGCTGGATCCCAGTCATTACATCTGCGGTCCCCATGCTGGGCGAAGTTACGACAAATTGATGAAGTATACGTACAACATGTATTTGCGAGACACCAGCAAGGATAAATTGCAGGTTCGTATCGGTCAGGGCGAAGTCGATTATGGGCGTCTGATTAATCTGCTTCGCAAGGAAAACTATGATCGAGCTTTAACCGTCGATTTGGCTCGGTTGCCAGATCTGGACCATGACGCGGAAATGCGCAAACTTCGCCTCCTGTTGGAAAGTCTGCTCTAGTTGGCCATAAGCCTGCAGTTGGAATAACCGCGCGGCGATTGCCATTGGTAAGGTTGTCGTCGTGCAAAGTCGTTCCGTTCCAGGTAAACTCCTAGCGTATTGATTTACCCATTTGATCAAACGCAACGGAGAATTTGACCATGAATTGGTCCCTCTTAATGTCCCAACCGCGGACTGTCACCGGCTTGGGAATTCGGCAGTATGCTTTGTTGGCGCTGTTGATGTCTATCGCGAATCATCCTTGTTTTGGAGCGAACCAAAAATCTATGTCGATCGAAAAGACTGTATTTGGCAAAACGTTGGACGGTACTGAAGTTCATCTCTACAAGTGCACCAATGCCAAGGGAGCGTCGATGTCGCTGACCGAATACGGCGCCATTATGGTGTCTGTGGAAATGCCAGACCGCAACGGCAAGCTAGACAACATCACGCTGGGCTTTGAAAAATTGGAAGGATATTTGCAGCGACATCCGTATTTTGGCGCTACCGTCGGACGCTATGCCAACCGAATCGCGCTGGGCAAGTTTACGTTGAACGGAAAAGAATATTCGCTGGCAACCAACAATGGTCCGAATCATTTGCATGGCGGCGAAAACGGTTTTGATAGACAAGTTTGGCAGGCCGAAGAAATTTCGACCGGTTCGGAAGTAGGCGTCAAATTCAGTCGCACCAGTCCCGACGGCGAAGAAGGCTATCCGGGTAACCTGGACGTAACGGTCATTTACACACTGAACAACGACAATGAAATCAAGATGGTGATGTCAGCTACGACGGACCAAGACACCGTCTTGAATCTGACTAATCACAATTATTGGAACTTGGGTGGTGCTAACAGCGGCAGCATCTTGGAACATCAATTGATGATTACGTCTGACAAGTTCTTGGCAGTCGATGACACGCTAATTCCCACTGGCGAAATGACACCAGTGCAAGGTACACCGCTGGATTTCACTTCGTTCCATGCCATTGGCGAACGGATCCAACAGATTGATGCCGATCCAGTGGGTTACGATCACTGTTTTGTCTTGCGATCGAATGGCGGTTCGCTGCAGACCGCAGCCAAGGTGAAGGATGCAAAATCGGGGCGAATGATGGAGGTCTTGACCGACCAGCCGGGCATCCAATTCTATTCAGGTAATTTCTTGGACGGCAGCGAAGGCGGCAACGGTCACAAGCAGTACGATGCGTTTTGCTTAGAAACTCAGCGGTTTCCCGATTCACCGAATCAGCCCGACTTTCCCACGACCGTACTCAAGCCCGGCGGCAAGTTCCAGCAAACAACCGTGCACCGATTTACGGTGGAGTAGTTGGTTCTGTCATTGAATACGAAATGAGCTTGATGGGGGCTTGTAGCTTAAGACTGCAAGCCCCCTTTTTTTTCCACGTCGAGCGACTGCTGGTCGAGCTTGCGAGCTCCGCATACCTTTCTGAAAAAATAAAGGGGTCAGGTCTCTTTGTTTTTCTGTCGCATGTGGTACACTGCTTTGCATGCCTAGAACAAAACGTGTATGCCCTGCCGGAGAAGTCTTTCATGTGCTAAACCGAGGTGTAGCGAGGCTTGACTTCTGTGAAAAAGAAGAAGACTTTGATGCCTTTATGCGAGTCGTTACCGAGACTTGGGACTTAGTGCCTCTCCCGATTTTCGCCATGGTGCTCATGTCCAACCATTGGCATTTTGTGGTCCGCCCGGAAACGGACGATCAAGTGAGCGAGTTCTTTCGCAGGTTGACCGTGACGCACACTATGCGATGGCATTCGCATTACCAAACCGGCGGTACTGGACATCTTTACCAAGGTCGATTCAAATCCTTTCCCATCCAGCAGGACGAACACCTGCTAACCGTCATGCGTTATGTTGAACGCAATCCGGTTCGAGCGAACTTGATTCGTCACGCCGAAGATTGGAAGTGGAGCTCGGCTTTTGCGAGATGTCAAACCAAACAACAGCAACCGAATTGGCTCGGTACGCCAACCGCAATCAAGCTGCCTCGCCAATGGCGATCTTGGGTCAACAAACCTCAAAACGAATCCGAACTCGCCGCACTACGACACAGCGTGATACGCGGAACTCCTTTTGGTGAGGACCTTTGGCGGAAACAAAGTGCCAATCGATTAGGACTGAACAGCACGCTACGTCGAAGAGGACGACCGAGAAAAGAGACCTGACCCCTTTTGGCTTTCCTTTTGGCTCTTCCGGTTCAATGACGAACTCAGAGGTGAACGGCCGAAAACCCTGCGAATGAAGCGGGGTGCGCCGCG
>JAGQOZ010000056.1 GCA_020426955.1 Planctomycetales bacterium | reverse complement strand
GATATCGCGAGCAAACAGCAATTCAGATTCTGTCGCAGCCAAGCCATACCGCCAGACCCCATTGGATAGTCAAGTTTCTGAACAAACGTCATCTGTTACTCGAATTGCTTGTCCAGTTACGCTTGTTGCCCAACACGAGAAACATATCGCGATCAGACCGTTTCGAAAAATCATGGATCTACCTCCAAGAACGATGATGCCCTATTTAGTTTAACGAACCGGTCTGTCACGACTTTTCCTAAATCACGCGAGTGGACGCTTTGCACACCTTAGAATCCCCATGTGGGCAAATAGTCAATCACTCCGGTGAACGTAATATCAATTTCCCAGATCGGCAGAACGTCAGGGATGCCGTCGTTGTCTTCGTCCAAATAGCCGTCCTCGAACGATCCCGCTGTGAAAACGACGACAAAGTCTCCGGAATCAAAATCAAAGTTCCCGCTCCAGTCTCCGTCCGCCCACGTCGAATTGTCGTTCACACTGTCTTCGAATTCTTCAACCCCAAAGACCGTGACGAAGTCGGACGAATCGAATTGAAAGTCAAAGTTGGAATCGCCAAAACGAGTTCCCAAAATCAAAATCAGCCGACTGATATCGTCTGGATCGATCTGGCCGTTGGAAACAAAATCTCCATCGCCATCAAGATCAAAGCGAGGAATAACAATATTGTGTGAGGTTGGATTGGTATTCACTTGCATAGCCGCGTCCCAGAATGCCATTATCTCGCCTTCCAATGTGATTCCACCTTGGTCATCCAGATTCACCGTTTGAAGACGGATCTTTTCGAAAATGTCATCAATCACGGCTTCGCGGAAAAACGGTGTTTCGATTCCAGTCCGTTCATTAGGGCCAAATACGCCGTTCGGATTCGTCTCTAGTCGGACCTCGTCGGGTGTCCACGGCGTCGTTGAGTTCTTCAACAATTTGCCCACTGCATGTTCAATGTCCCATACGGTTCCGCCTGTTTCCCAAGCAAGAAACGCGTAACGTTCGGCAAAGAAGTGCCTTTGGCCAATGTGTTCAACCGGATTGGACGCATTGAACGCGTGGTTTCTGTCTCCCAAATATGGCACGTTCGGATCGGAAAGAACACGAAGCACATCGCCGGCATAATTCGCGTCTTTCTGAGCGATAGAATTCCCGTTTTGCCAATACGATTCCAGGATATCCTGATTTGTTGTGATCACGTCGACCGAGTTTGGGCCGTCGCTCACAAACACGTGAGCCTGTTGATCGGGTGCGCCAGTCGGCACGGCTGTATCGACGTCGACGTCCCAGCCGTCAAAGATGTCCGCGTCCACTCCCATAATTGGATCACTAATACCGGGAATCGTAAACATCGCAGGTACAATTGTCGTTACCACGGCATCGGCAATCTGATTCGGCAAGTTATCAGAATCACGTAGACTCTGTTTTTCCAGAATGTCCAGCATGTCTTCCAATGTTGCTTCAAAACTGGCTTCACCCGTGGTGCGAAGCCTTTCGCTGGAAGGTTCCTCGCTCACCAACACGAAATGAACGGCCGCGTTCTTTCGAAAATCGTAGAGCGTTTCAACAAATCCATCTGTATCGGTGTCCGTACCGCACAACGGAGCATAATTTGAATTCGACCGAATACCATCGACGCCCTTTGCCGCCTGATGGATACCCCACCAACCGTCCTCGAGAAATCCAGCAAAATTCTCACCTGACTGCAGGCTGTCCTGAACGACGATACTGTCGTGAAATTCTTGGGCTGTACCAAACCTCTGGACATTGCACGCGGTACTATCGTAATCGACCGACGAATCATAATTGAGATCCACTTGGCGAGGCGCGCCGTAGTAAACAGGCGAGTCTTGCAGATAGTCAGCGTAGTATTGATCGCCGCCCTCGTCTAAAACACCTCCGAAACCTGTCAGGAAAAAGCGATTCGCCTCGATTCCGCGAGAATTCAACTTTGCGTCGAGGTCAACTGCGAGATCTGCGACCCATTCATGCAGCTGAGAAACGCCCGTCTGTTCGTTGACGGCGGCGGACTCAGATTCGTCAACAATGAAAACGATGTCGGCTGTTGCGCTGAACGCATAGCGAGTTTCTAGATGCTCAATTTGACAAGATCGCGAACGTCGCGTTGAGCGTTGAGCGTAGTTTCATCTTTGAATCTCCATGGTCAGTATAGTCGAGGTCGCGAAAACTTACCAATTAAGTTTTCGCGTTGCCTCGTGAATTGAACTGTCCAGGATTGAAACAAACCAAGCCAGCGCCGATCAAGTTCACCCAAATTTGGGTGAACTTGATCGGAACCCAGCTGGGCGACGCCGAATCGTTGTTGGATTCACCTGCGTCTTGCCGCGAATCCCACCAGCGCATCAAACCGTTATCCGTTGCGCGGTAACGGCTTGCGTTGACGCTGGCCAGATATTCGTCGACGGCCGATTCCGGAATCGCCGCGATCTTGCGCCAGCGTTCCCATTGTTTGCGAGTGATCCCGAACGTGACGCGAGTGACCTTGGGTCGACCGACTGCCGAACGGCGATCGCCGCCATGTTTCAGTAATTCGATCAACATACTGGCAACCGAACCGATGGCGCCAATTCGAAGTAGCCACGCTTCGTTTTCGACGACGATGTCCCGGTGATGATCGTGCGCCCAACGTCTGAGCTGTTTGGCACTTAGCAAAACCGCCACGGCCGCTCGAACCGAACTCACCGCCTGCAACCGCTGGCTTGTCCGAGCCAACTGTTGTTCGAATTCGCCGATATCCATTCACTCGCCCCTGCCTTCTGATGCTGTCTAACTGGATGTCGAATGAGGTGCGAAAAAATTGTTTCGCCAAATTTTTCAGAATCTTCCGCTTACAACTGGGAGATCCTTGGTTCGTAGTCCCGCCTTCAGGCGGAATGTTTCGTTCTCGCGCGCATTTCCGCCTGAAGGCGGGACTACCAACAACTTGCAAGCTGCGCAGGTTTTAAACCAGCGGGAAAATGTTCGTCAACCATTTTCATGACTTCTTCACCAACAGCGAGTAAAGCTGGCGGGCACCCGACACTTCTGAACCGATCGGGGGCCAATCCGATCAACTGCGTGAACAAAGCGGCGAAAAAGATGTCGGTTCTCCGACAGTTGACGCGATGAAATGTGCGTTCTTCTGGCCATGTACGTTTAGAAACTCACGCCGTAACACCAGACACAATCAAACGCTACCGTTGTGGATTGATTCGCGTTGTTTCGCTACCAGTCGACCGGTTTTCGACCACGCGGCGCTGTGCGACCTGACGACGGTTCGGTCAACTGCTTTAACAATTCCTGCATTTGTTGGCGACGGTCCGGTTCGGCAAAATACAAGTTGTTGGTTTCGCCTGGATCGGCTTCCAAGTTGTAGAGTTGCCCTGGGGCGTCGGCAGCAGAATCTGGCAATGCATACTCCTTTAGCAGCGAGTTGCCGTAATCATTTCCGCCGGATCCAACATGGTCCAAATATTTCCAGTTCCCTTGCCGTAATTGAAATTCGCCGCGAAAACTCTGTGTCAGCATGTACGGGCGAATCGATTGACTCTCTGAATGCAAACCGGTCATCACCGGAAACATATCAAAACTATCTACTGCGGCGTCGTCTGGCAGCGGATACCCAACTACCGAAGCCAACGTTGCCATGATATCGGTCGTGTTGATTAATTGTCGGGACACCTTCCCTGGCGGAATCTTGGCCGGCCAACGCATAATCAACGGCACTCGATGACCACCTTCCCAGCCGTCTCGCTTCATGCCTCGCCAACCGCCCGCCGCATCGTGATGGTGGTCCTGACGCATCCACGCGGTGTGCACGGTTTCTGGGCCGTTGTCCGAATGAAAGATGACCAACGTGTTGTCGTCGATTGTTAACTCCTGCAGCAGCGCCAACAGTCGACCTGTTAGTTGGTCCAATTCGTGCACAAAGTCGCCTCGAGCACCAGCCGTTGTTTTTCCAGTAAATTCGTCAGCGGGCAGAACCGGCGCGTGAGCAATCTGTGTTGACAACACGACAAAGAACGGCTGACTGGGTTTTGTCTGCTGATGTTGTCGAATGAATTGGACTGTCTTTTGGTAAAACAGCAAGTCGGCGTTGACGAATTCGTAGTCCGGAGCCATCCAACCTTCGTCATTGTCCCAACGCCATTTGCCGCCTGGGTTGGGTAGCGAATCACGTTTATGTCTCTGCGTCGCCGGTTGCGGCACCATACCGTTTTCGATGTAAACATACAGCGGATCGGTCGTCGGGCAATTGGGAGTGATAAAGGATTCGTCAAAGCCGTTTCGCGACGGTCCATCGATCAGGGGCGTGCTCTTTTTGTAGTCGATTCGCAGCGAATTTTGAAAACCGCCGGACAATCTTTGTCCTTCGTGATCCAGCCACGTCAAACCGACGTGCCATTTGCCAAAGACGCCCGTGCGGTAACCTTGTTCCTTCAACATGTCGGCTAAAGTCAGATCGTCAATTCTCAAATAGCTGGGGCCGCCCGGTCCTTCAAAGGCAGTTGGCTTGCGGCCCGTGCGGCAGACAAGCTGCCCCGAATAGAGACCGTATCGAGATGGCGAGCAGATAGTACACGGACTATGCGCGTCCAGAAATCGAATGCCTTCCGCGGCCAACTGGTCCAAGTGCGGAGTTCGATAGGCCGCGTGTGGATTGTAACTGGAAAGGTCGCCATAGCCCAAATCGTCCGCATAGATAATGACGATGTTGGGTAGTGACTTTGCTTGGGAAGTTGCTTGCATGAGAAACGCGAAAAAAGTGGCCGTTCCTATTCGCAGCACACTCGATAAAAGCTTTGATCGAATAAATGAATTGGCTGTTGGCATTTGGCTATTCAGTTAGGGCAAAGGACATGGCATTCGAACCTCAGCTGACAATGCTGCATTCGTGCGAGCCGTGGCGGCGTAGCAAATTGACGGTCGAGTTGCCGTAGTCTAACATGTTGGCGGCGAGTTATCGCGCCGGACCTTCGTCGGAGCCCACGCTACCGACAGTGCGAAGGGAAAGGTCACCAGCGAGTGATCGATAACCACAATTGATGCGCGCGTCCTGGATCGTTTTCTTGATTTCGGCGCAGTAATCTGGCGTTTGTTTCACTATCAGTTGCAATTGGATAGGCGTGGGCTGTCGAGCAAAAGCAAGAAGGGATAGTAGAGACATGACCAAACAAAGCAGCTTCAAGCGGCGTATTCGAAAGCGAATGTCGCAGACAGGTGAACGGTACGTGGTGGCTCGAGCCGCACTGATCGCACAAGCCCAAGCCGCTTCGACCAAGAAACGCAAATGGGTTTCCATGCCAGAAACAAGTGACCAAGCGATTTTGGAAGCAACGGGCCGAAGCTGGAACGAATGGTGCGATCTGCTGGAAAGTTGGCCAGGCCATACACAAGGTCATGCCAAGATTGCCAAATACGTTCAAGCGGAATACGAGATCGGTGCTTGGTGGGCGCAAAGCGTCACTGTTGGGTTTGAGCGGATCACGGGGTTACGGCTCCCTGGCCAGATGTCCGACGGAACGTTTACGGCCAACAAATCCAAAACGGTTTCGCTGGATGAATCGTGGCTTCGAAAACTGTTGCTTGATCCCAGCGAACGCCAAGACTTGTTCCCCGGTCATGAAACTGAACTTCGTTCCAAGCCGAGTTCCAAGACCATTCGACTGGCAATGGACGATGGCATCGTATTGATCGGCATGACGCCGGAAAAAGATGGTCGCCTCAAGATAGCCATACAACACACGAAGCTCGCAAACTCTGAAGACGCCCAACGCTGGAAATTTTATTGGGGCGAATGGCTGGACGCTATTTCCGACACATCCAGTTGATTCAAATTTGTGATTGCTGCCAATACATCAAATCGCTCGGCACGGCCTACCGAATAACTCCCCGGCAGAAGGGCCGTGCCATAATTAAAAGTGGTTTATCCGGGTCATGGTGCGAATTGATTCGTGAGATAGTAGTGTTTGTTGAAACGCGAGCATCGTCGTTTGGGAGGCGAGCTTGTATTGGTGGCAGAAGGAATTGGAAACAGAGAACTGATGGCTCGAATCCTTGTCGTTGAAGACGAACCGACTTTATTGGGCAGTCTGCGCCGCGGTCTAATGGAAGAAGGGTACGATGTCGTGCCAGTTTCCACGATTGAACAAGCGATGCACGCATTGTCGAAGCAGACGGTAGATCTGATCTTATTGGATGTCATGCTTCCCGATGGAAGTGGGGTCGACTGGGTTCGTACGTTGCGAGCCAATTCGAATATGGTTCCAGTGTTGATGGCCACCGCGCGAGACGCAGTGGAGGATCGAATCACAGGTTTGGACAGCGGTGCCGATGATTATTTGGTCAAGCCATTTTCGTTTGACGAATTAGTGGCACGACTGCGAGCCCTCTTGCGACGTGCATCCGCTTCGCGCGAATCAAAATTGGTTGTGGATGATTTAAGCATTGACTTGCTGACTCGCCAGGTGACTCGTGCCGGAGCCGATCTTGATTTGACGCCTCGGCAATTCGACCTGCTGACCTACTTCGCACAGTCTGCTGGCGAAGTTGTTACTCGCGAGATGATTGCCAAAGACGTTTGGAAAGAACCGACAGCGACGTGGACGAACGTGATCGAGGTGCAGATTAATCACCTACGACGCCGTTTAGAGCGGCCGGAATGGCCCACCATTTTACATACCATTCGAGGAAAAGGTTACTGCTTAGGTAAACAGCCATGAAACGATTGCGAGTGCGTTGGCGATTGACGTTGTGGTACGGTGCCGTCCTAATGCTGTTGGTGGTGTCGTTTGGTTCGGCCATCTACGCCATGACGCGGCAGAATCTAATGTCGCGAGTGGATACGTATGTGATTGAGGAGCTGCGCGAATTTAGCGTGGAACTGGACCTGCACGAAGGTGGCGACGAAACCCTGGCCGATTTTTTGGATGAACGTTTTTTTGATCACGGCGAATATGACTTTCAGGTTCAATCCATGGACGGTAAAGTTCTGTTTGCCAGCACTCGATTGGTAAATCATCCGCTCGCGGCGAATCCTAGACTGAGCTACAAGAAAGTCGTTCTGGACACTCGTCTTCTACCGGGGCACGGATATCGCCGAGTAGGCGTGGTGCGTTATCAAGGCCCAACGGGCGAGTTTATTTTGCAGTCAGGAACGTCGTTGCAGAACGAGTTCGCGCAGCTTCAATCTTTGGCCACCATACTGATCTCGGTCGGGTTGCTGACTGTTGCCATTGCCTTAGTTGGTGGCTACCTGTTAGCAGGTAAAGCATTGTCGCCCGTAGGTGACATGGCGAATTCCGCGAGACGAATCACTGCAGCCAATATCAGTGACCGACTGGAAGTGACCAATCCCAATGACGAATTGGGCCACTTGGCAATGACACTCAATTCCATGATCGACCGTTTGCAAGACGTGATCGAAGAAACTCGTCGGTTCACGGCCGATGCAGCGCATGAACTACGTACTCCCTTGGCTGTGATGCAGACCGAGGCCGAAGTAGCACTGCGAAATGAACGGAGCTTGGAAGAATATCGCGAAGTGGTGCAAGTAAATCTGAACGCGACCAAACGTCTGGCTCGCATGGCCGACCAACTCCTGCAGTTAAGTCGTTTGGATGTGGCTCGCGGTAAATCGGCCTACGATGAAATTCGACTGGATGCGCTGGTGTCGGATGTTGTCGAGACACTTCGACCGTTGGCCGACCAAAAGCACGTTTCGCTGCGAGTTGAATCGATTCGTCCTTGTTTGATTTTGGGAGATGACATCCAGCTAAGTCGCGTCTTCTATAACGTAATTGAAAACGCGATTAAATACACGCCCGATGGCGGCAGCGTGATTGTCGATGCCAGTTGTAATGAACATCGAGTATCCGTACGAGTAACAGACAGTGGACAGGGAATACCGGCGAGCAGCATTCCTAAGATCTTTGATCGGTTTTATCGCGCGGATCAATCGCGTTCCCGAAGCACCGACGCGAATGGGGGCTCCGGTTTGGGGTTGGCCATTGCCAAGTCCATTGTGGACGCGCATCACGGCAAAATCTCGGTCAGCAGCAAACAAGGGAACGGAACATCGGTGGAAATCGAATTTCCCGTCGCAGCGTAATGGCGTTTTGATATCAACTGTAGATATAACTTTTCAAGAAGTGGTTTTCTTGGCAAACCGAATCGTGTTGCGCTTTTACCACGTCACCGATCGAAACCATGCCCACCAACTGTCCGTCCTCCATAATCGGCAGATGGCGAATTCGACGGGACGTCAGCAAACCCATGACGGCTGAGACATCGTCATCAGGGTTTCCCGTGATCAACCTGGACGTCATTTTGTCGCGAACTGCGGTCGCCTGAAACGATTCTCGGTTCGAACAGTTCGCCCGCAAGATGTCTCGTTCCGTAATGATTCCGACCACTCGGTCACGGTCCTTCACAACCAGTGAACCGCAATTGTGTTCGACCAAACGATCAACAACCTCGGCCAACGTTTGCCGATGTTCTATCGTGTAAACGTGCCGCCCCTTGGATTGCAAAATGTCACGAACCTTCATGTCAGAACTCCTTGAACAAATTGACTACCGATAGACAACGTGGTGACGCGAACAGTCGGTCACCTCACCGTTTCGCAAGGACTCGTCCTAAGTCACGTGCGGCCATTCTTCGTTCTGTTCGTGAACTTCTAACCTAACGGGCGGCAACCGACGGAGCAAACTCGTTTTTGAAAAAAGACAGACAAAAAGCTTGTGAAATGATTCACGAGCGGCCTTGGTGACTCGCATGCAATTTGGCTGGACATGCTTCGTTCATTGGTCTGCTGGCCATTGTCGAATTGCCTCCAAATCTTCGGGCGTATCGACGTCGGGCCGAATAACCGACACACCGCATTCGACTTGCACTACATCGTTCGCATGCCAGAGGTCGCGAATTCCCTGGTGCGACAACAATTCGCTCGGCCTGCTTGCCCAAGACCATGGCAACAAGACCGGATGACCGGTTTTGCCTTGATGCGAAGCGATCAAAACCTGTTCTTGGTTTCGCCGGTAGTGAGTCAGCAAAGTTGCTACGGCAGTTGTTTCCAGCAACGGCAAATCCGCTGGAGCCAGTAGCCAAACGTCAGAATCTGCTGGTGCGTATGCATCGCGAATGAAATCGATACCTCGCAGCACCGTCTGCTTCATGTCCGGCGTGTCGTCTGACAAGCGAACCACGTCGACGTTTTGGTGCTGCAAGAACGAAGCTAATCGAGTATCAGCGCGGCGTATGACAACCACCGTCCGCGTCACGTTGTTATAAAAGGCCTCTAACGTACACTGCAGGATTGGTTTGTCGCCAACGGGCAGCAGTAACTTAGGCTGTCCCATTCGCATTGATTTTCCGGCAGCTGGTATCACAGCAAACGAACGGAACGGCCGAACGTCTTGGTGGCGTTCAAAACTCACACAGTCACCTTGTCAGGTCGCCCCGGCACAATTCCACTTCGATTGCGGTGTGACACTAATTCGGCACAAATACTGACAGCAATCTCGGGCACGGTAAGCGAACCAATGTCGATACCAACCGGAGCGTGCACTCGATCCAGCAGCGATGGACTGACACCTTTTTCCAGTAGGTCGTCAAAAATCAACCGAATCTTCCGACGGCTGCCAATCATACCGACATACGCCGCGTGGCGATCAATCAAATGAAACAGCGCTTCTTCGTCATGCTGGTGGCCGCGAGTCACAATTAAACAATACGTATGCGCATCAATCGGGATCTGTGACAGGGTCGATTCCAATTCGCCGACCAGACAACGTTCGGCCGTCGGGAATCGTTCGGCACTGACAAATTCAGCTCGATCATCGGTGACCCAGACTTCGAATTCCAATTCGCTGGCCAACTTTGCCACGGCTTGTCCCACATGACCGCCGCCTACTATCACCAGACGGCAGATGGGCAACGTTGGCAAGAAAGCAATGGCGCCGTGTGCGTAGGGACGAGGCCGTTCAGAAAGGGATTTCAGGTGCGAACCGAGTTGCGCCACAACTTCTGAATCAAAATGCAGTGTTGCCACTAACTGATTCCGGTTATCGAACAACGCGAATGCCGGCGGAACGGAACCTTCGCCAGTGGAAAAATGGATGGCTTCCGTATGCCCCTGTTTGCGGTTCGCCACGTTGCATAACTGCCGAAAATATGCTGCTGCAGCCGCATTGTTGGCCGGCTGCACGACGACTCGCATTCGCCCACCGCAAATCAAACCGTCTCCCCAACCGTAGTCGCTGTCTAGTTGAAACGAACAGCACAACGCTTGGTTCATCGCCAATGCGGAAATAGCTCGGCGTTTCACGTCCGCTTCCACACAACCTCCGCCCAACGTCCCGAATTGCGAACCATCCGCATAAACCAACATGGCAGCGCCCGCCTTTTGCGGCGTGGAACCTCGCGTTTCCACCAACCGACAGTAGGCCACCGGCATGTTCGAAGAAATGGATTCAACCAATTTGCGTAACAATTCCAACATAGAATGACTTCGCTGAAAGCTTCAACAAGGAAACAAACGTAATATAGACGCTTCGCGACATCTCAAAGCAGGTCTTTGCGATTGAAGAACTATCCGCCGCCAATGGCAGGCAGGATATGAATTTCCGCATCGGGAGTGACCGCTTGCCGCAATCCCAGTGTAGCAATCTGACCGTCCACGGTCACGGCAGTCCCTGGTTTCAAGCGATTTTGATCACAGAGCCGTTGACGAGTTCCCGGATATTGTTCGTTCAATGCGTCCAAGACTTGGCCAACCGTTTGGCCCGGCAAGTCAACAAACATTGCACCGCCCGCCAAAGATTTCAGTTGCGTAGGCAGAAACAGACGAGCCATCACGGTTCGGCTTTTAGAAAGGACCAAGCTTCAGATTAAGACGCCACGGTTTCGATCACCAGGCGGAGATGTTCCGGTTTCCGAGTGGCAACTAACGTCTCAAACAGACCGCACTGAACCACTTCACCTCGCTGATTGATCAGTTCTCGTTTCCAGATCACGCGACCTCGCTTCCGGCCTTGTTGATCCATTTGTACGACTTCGGTCATCACGTGAACAGTATCACCGAAATAGACAGGCTTGCAGAATTTCCAATTGTTGACACCCAAAAAAGCAACGGTGTCTACCAGAGGACTTTCACTACCGAGTCCCGCGACAAACGAGAGGCCAAGCAACCCATGGGCAATGGGCTGCCGGAACGGCGTTTTCCGAGCAAACTGTTCGTCCATGTGCAACGGATTGTAATCGCCAGTCAAATGCGCAAATTCGGATACATCGTCGCTGGTGATGATTCGACTGGGACTGGTCCATCGGTCTCCCACGCGCAGGTCTTCAAAATTCATTCGCTTTGAATTCATCGCTGGGTCTCGCTTGGTCGTGATGACAGTTTTGCCTGCTAGCTTGCGGTTCAGCATCCCATAACCCTTGTGATCGTACAATGCCTTAAAACGAGCATTTTTCGCGAGTTTTGCGTGAAAGATAACGGTTCGCGCTAAGCTACGCAATCTGAATTGACTTTACGGCAAAACGTGCGACGCTAGCATTCGATAAAGCGAAAAGGATGTGCTGGGCCAGCCGAGAAAAGTAAAGCGTTCGCAACGCTTTTGCCCATCGACGCGAGTCAGATCGAATGTCATTCCTGCTGACAATTCTTTACAATAGTGCGTTTTCAAAATGAACGTAATTCCAGGACTGTTCAGCAGCTAGAACGGTCGCACTCAGGACGTGGCAACGAAATGACAACAAACGAGCCCTTGGTTGGGATCATCATGGGAAGCAAGAGCGATTGGGAAACCATGCGCTTAGCAGCCGATGTATTGACCGAATTTGATGTTCCGCATGAATGCCGAGTGGTCTCGGCGCACCGTACTCCCGATTGGATGTATGAATATGCCAAGGCCGCCGAACAGCGCGGCCTGCAAGTGTTGATTGCCGGCGCGGGCGGCGCGGCTCATTTGCCTGGTATGGTGGCATCTTTGACCACGTTGCCGGTACTGGGTGTGCCGGTGCAAAGTAGAACACTTTCGGGTTTGGATTCGTTACTTTCGATAGCGCAGATGCCTGGCGGCGTGCCGGTTGGAACGTTGGCCATCGGCACTGCCGGAGCAAAGAATGCCGGGCTGCTTGCCGTGCGGTGCTTGGGAGCTATTCGTCCGGAGCTACGCGAAAAAATGCGGCAGTACCAACAGCGACAAGCGGAGTCTGTTTTGGAGGATTCCGAACTGTGAGTGTCGTGTTACCGGGCGAAACCATCGGAATCATCGGCGGTGGTCAATTGGGCCGCATGTTGGCACTGGCGGCCAAGCAAATGGGTTATCGAATCAAAGTCGTCACCGACGAAGCAGATTCGCCAGGAACGCAGGTCGCCGACGATACGTTGGTGTGCGATCTAAAAGATCCGTCCGTCTTGCCAGAATTCCTGTCGAATGTTTCCGTAGTCACTTACGAAACGGAGAATCTTTCTTACGAATTTGTCGCAGCGGCCCATCAGTTTGCCCGGGTTCGCCCCGGACTTGACCTATTGAAAATGTCTCAACATCGTTTGCGAGAAAAATCCGGACTAAAAAAAATGGGCTTGCCTGTCGGTGATTTCGCCGCCATTCGTCATGCACATGACCTGGAGTCGGCAGCAGAACGGTTTGGTTATCAAGCGGTTTTGAAGACGGTCACGGGCGGCTATGACGGCAAAGGCCAATGGTTGCTGACAGATGCAAACGATTTGCCCAAGATCCTATCAGAGACAAAATCTCTGTTTGCGGCAAATAATGCTTCAAGCGAAGAGGCCAAACTGATCTTGGAGGAGTTTGTCACGTTCACGGCCGAATTCTCCGTCATTGCTGCTCGATCCACAAACGGGCACATTGAAACCTACGGCCCGATTTTGAACGAACACCGCAATCACATTCTGGATCTTTCAGTTTGTCCAGCCAACTTTGACGATCGGCTAACCGAAGAAGCGATTCAGATTGCTCGATCACTGGCGTCGCAAATGGACGTCGTCGGACTGTTTTGTATCGAATTCTTTCTGACCGCCGACAATCGGATTTTGATCAACGAAATTGCACCGCGACCGCATAATTCAGGACATCTGACGATCGAAGGACACGTCACCAGTCAATTCGCCCAACAGATGCGATCAATTTGTGGTCTACCGCTCGGTTCGACCCAAATGCTTCGCCCATTTGCCGCCATGAGCAATCTATTGGGCGACGTTTGGTCCGGCGGCCAACCAAACTGGGCCCAAGCCCTCGCCACTCGCAACGCCTACGTGCATCTTTACGGAAAAGCAGAAGCACGACTTGGCCGAAAAATGGGACACCTGACTGTCATTGGAGAGACTTCGGAGGAAGTGACGCAATCGGCGTTGTCATGTCGTGAAATGCTGTTGGTTCGTTCGTAGTACCATTCATCATTGCGGCGTTGATTGAATATTGAAGTTCACCGCAAAACGTTCTATTCGTCGTAGGAATCAATAATGGGCTGTCGGCGAAAACAATCGATCGCATGATCGTTTACCATTCCGGCCGCTTGCATATGCGCGTAACAAATGGTCGAACCAACAAACTTGAAGCCTCGTTTCTTCAAGTCTTTGCTCATCGCATCGGATTCGGGCGAAGTTGCCGGATAGTCGGCCAGCGAACGGTGCTGATTCACAATGGGCCGACCATCAACAAACGACCAGAGATATTTGCAAAACGAACCTACTTCGTCCTGCACCTTCAAGAAGCACTGAGCGTTAGTGACTGCGGCTTGGATCTTCAGGCGATTGCGAATCAGGCCGGGATTCTGCAGCAGTTTTTCGATCTTAGAAGTTGTGAACCGAGCAACCTTGGCAGGATCGAATTGAGCAAAAGCCAAACGATACGCTTCTCGTTTCTTTAGCACCGTGTACCAGCTGAGTCCGGCTTGGGCCGATTCCAACGTCAGGAATTCAAACATCTTTGTTTCGTCGTAGACCGGCACGCCCCATTCTTCATCGTGATAGGCCACGTAGTCGGGTTTGCTTTGGTCTAACCAGGGACAGCGAATTCGAGCAATCTGACCGCGGGCATCTTGCTTAGGAGGTCGGTTCATAGGCGTTGTTCTTCCGGATTTTGTACGTCTGCTAGCTGCCATCTGAAAAAAGTTGAGATTTTGACGAGCGCTACTTTGACCGATGGCGTTGAAGGATTGTTCGAAACGAGAAACAGGTTCGAAACAAGCGTTTTCTCAGGTTTTCCCCAACAATTCAATCGTCTCACGGAGTTCTAGCCATGTCTTTTTTCAAGAATCGTTCGCCACGTTCCCAACGTCCTCGGCTATCTGGAATGGAAGGACTGGAAGACCGCAAAATGATGGCCGGTGATGGTATGGCCGCCATGGATCACCCGTTGCCGACCTTAGACCCGCCTGTCCTGATTGATCCTCCGGTGGTGATTGGCCCCGTCATCGACTTTCCGGACCTGGGTGGCATTCTAAATCCCGTTCCGTCCGACAAGTTTGTGGGCACCTGGGAAAACATTAATTCCTTGACGGGTGGCATCACTAAGATCCAAATCACCAAGACGAACGGTGAATACGAAATCGCCGCGTGGGGTGCTTGCGTTCCCAACGATTGCGTATGGGGCAAAGTGGATTTGGAAACGCTAGGGACTTCCGTCACCGACAAAACGCACGAATTTGCGATTGGAAATTGGGACGCCGGCTTCAAGGATGCCACCATCACACTGGAAGTTGATGGCAAGGATCTGATTGCCAATCTTTACAACGTGTTCAAAGATGAGTCTGGCCGAGAAGCCTATCATCAGCAAATGCGACTGACCGATTCTGGTCAGTTAATTGAGGTCGAAGAACTGGGCAACAACCACTTGGAAAACGTATTGCTGGGAGATTGGGTCGCTGCAAACCCGGACACTCGAGGCATTGCCGAATTGGACATTTCGCAGCAGGGAGACGAAATTTCGGTCCAAGGCTTTGGAGCATGTACGCCCACCGCTTGCGACTGGGGTGATGCATCGATGAACTTGGTCGGTTCGACAATTTCCGATACGTCGGCCGAATACACGACCACCAACTGGGACTTCGGCTTCAAGACCACTTTCATGACCACTCGTCTGGATGGCGGTGACTTGGTGGTGGAAACCTACAATGTGTTCAAGGACGGTTCAGGCCGAGAAAATTATCGCTCTGAAGAACGGCTCTGGAAATTTGGCGATTCCAATCATGACGGCATGTTCACAACGTCCGATATTGTCCACGCTTTTGTTGCGGGTGAATACGAAGATGGCATCACGGGCAATTCCACCTGGGAAGAAGGTGACTGGAACCGAGACGGCGATTTTGACACCGCCGATTTGGTGGCTGCCTTTCAGCACGGTGGATTCGATATTGGCCCAATCGCGCCATCGAGTCCTCGTTTTGAATTCGACCCGAACGACTTCGTCTTGATACCGCGTGACGAAATTGGCCCACTGCCTCCCGGCCCGATTCAGCCGTTTGCCGTGGACGATATCATGGCCGAAGACCAGCTGATTGGCGGCATTCGACCACGAGGATAACCCGCCCATTGCTGCTTGAAGCTTGGTCATCTTGGATCGCACTGCCTTAGGCTCTTGTCGTCATCCCAGCGTAATGCATCGACGACAAGGGCCTTCTTTTGTGGACTGACGATAGCCTTTTTGAATAAATATTTGCTAATTTCCAACCACTGCGGTAGGATACCGACTGTTAACAAGGGGCAATTTTAATGGCGGTACAAGCAATGTTGAAGAACGGATTTCCAACATGCCTTTGTTGGATCATATTGTTGACCACAGCGTCGTTTTCTTTCGCGAACGAACCGTTTCGCGTTTGGCAGAGCCGAAATGGAAAACGCATTACGGCGCGTTTACTTCGAATCGAACCACAACAGGCGTGGCTAGAAGATCAAAACGGTCAATCCAGACCGGTTCCCTTTTCTTCGTTTTGTGCAGAAGATCTGGAACAACTGCTGGCCTATTCACTGGCCTCGGATTTACAAGCCAGAGCTGCAGTTCAACGCCAAGAGACAAAGGAACCGGTTCTCGCTGACATTCCCATTGATGACAGCGACGATGAACCCGAACCGGCAGCCATCGGCTCGTTGGACGATTGTTTGTGGCTGGCGTCATCCATGCAAGTTCAACTCGCAAGAAATGCCGGCGACGCAGGCCATTTGGAAGACAAAATACGGAATCGTCTTTTTGCCGTCAGCGCGATGGTAAAACGAGTTGATGCCGATTGTGTCTTTTGCGAAGTGTTGGGAGGCCAATTAGCAACTGTTCCCATACTGGACGCCTTACCCGAAGCAGAACCTTTGCGTGGACTTCGCCACGGTGATTGGATTCGCGTTGTCGGCAGGATAACAACCGACCCGAAGACCTCCATTCGCGTGCCCATTGTGAATAAATTGGGATTTGAAACGTTGTATGCGTATTCCCAGGTTCAGCACGTGGCCGAACGATACTCGCAAACAAAGGACGTCATGCGATTGACCTCGGAAGTCAATCGTATGCGATCGGCATTGGCGGAATCGTCGGACGATACGCAACAAACGGACGTGATTAACACCGCCGAATCGTTCACTGTGACTGCTCGCACCTTGCAACAAACGTCGTCCACACCGCTAAAAATTATGCTTGCGGGACAACCTGTTCTTGTTCCGCCGTCGTGGGAATCGGAGATGCGGGCCGTCGCCACGGGAGCCATTGTGGATGTCGAACTCGGTTTTGGAGTTCGAACGGAAGAATCCGGCGATGTTATTCCCTTGCGCCAAGTTCAGCCGAGTGATTCGTTTGTGCTGTTACTAAAGGCAATTCACACCGACCGCCACCAAACCGTATCGACCAATGGAAAGGTAACACCCAATTGGTAAATCCGATGGCCTTTCTTGAACAGTTAGAGCGAAACCGAGCATCGGCGATTCTTCGTACCAACGACACTGCGAAGGCACGCCATGCCATGGACGCTGCGGTTCGAGCCGGTTTTCAGATCATCGAATTCACGCTCAGTATTCCTCAAGCCGTCGATTTGATTCACGAATATCGCCAACGGAACTTGCTTGTCGGCGCGGGCACGGTTTTGACCGTCCAGCAAGCAGACGAAGTGATGGACGCCGGCGCGTGCTTTGTGGTTTCGCCCGTGGTGGATCTTGCTGTTATTCAGCGTTGTGTCGAACGAAACATTCCTTGCATGCCGGGCTGTAGCACGCCCACAGAAATGCTGCTGGCATATGAACACGGAGCCACGCTACAAAAACTCTTTCCCGAATCACCCGCTGGTCCCACGTGGGTCAAGCAAACGCTGGGGCCACTGCCTTTCTTGAGAATTGTGCCCACCAGCGGAGTAACCTTGGCGAACGCTGCGGCGTATTTGCAGGCTGGAGCGTTTGCCGTGGGATTTGTCAATTCGCTGTTTGATCCAGCCGACATCGCAGCCGATAATTATGACGCGATTTACGATCGAGCGGTCGCGATGCTGGACGCGGTTCGCCCTTTTTCGACGAATATAGACTGACAAATCGTTCGGCCGAGAGGTATGGTTGCATGTCGATAAATCACTGCTGGACAAACGTTTTCATTTGGCTGCTGGCGTTCGGTTCCACGCTTTCAGCTCAGCCCATCGAATCTGATGTCTACGACGCTCGGGTGCGTCTGGCGTGGAGTGACAACTACTTGACATTAGATTCGCCGAAGTTGACGCGAGGTCCCATCCGGATTCATTACCTCGAAGCCTACTGTCGTCCGAATTCGACCACCACGGATTGGGTCGAACACACCGTGATTGGCCATACAACTCGGCTGGTGGATCAAGCCGCCGACGGAAGTCGTGTTCAGTTGCAGTGCAAGTTAAACGACGGCGTGCTGGTCGATCATGATATCCAGACAAGACCCTCGGGCGTCGCGTTGACAATTGTGGCCAAGAATCCTACCGACACGCCTTCTCAAGCGCATTGGGCTCAGCCATGTATGCGAGTAGGACAGTTCACTGGTTGCGGACCGGACGACACCGACGATGCGTATGCGTACATTCGCAAGTCATTTATTTTTCAGAACGGCAAGCAAACCTTTCTGCCCTCGCCCGTGTGGTCCACCAAAGCCAGGTATACTCCGGGCCAAGTCTGGTCAGCGCCGGGAGTCAGTCCCACCGACGTGAATCCTCGGCCGTATAACCCCATGCCCACAGACAACGGTTTGATTGGTTGCGTCAGCCATGACAATCAACATCTGTTGGCCATGGCGTTTCAGCCCTATCAAGAGCTGTTCCAAGGTGTCATTCGCTGCATTCACAGTGACTTTCGCATCGGTGGGCTGGAACCAGGCGAGCAAAAAACGGTCCGAGGCTACATCTATTTGCTGCCGAATGAATCGCAACAACTGCTGGCCGCCTACCACGCCGATTTTGCCGGTGTCGCTCGGTAGTCTTTTCTTGTTCGAACAAGATCGAACAAAAAAAATCGGTTTTCTGATCGGATCGAACGTCAGGTCACGTGCTAATCGGGCTCTATTTGCCTTAGTGCAAATGCGATTCAAATTGCGAA
>JAGQOZ010000568.1 GCA_020426955.1 Planctomycetales bacterium | reverse complement strand
CAACAACTTGGCACTGCAAAATGCAGTCAACGCCTTTTTGAACGGCAGCGGCGGCGACGTGACGTCGCGCCGGATCGACAAATGTGAAATCGGCGTCCGACGCTACGTCTCGTAAGAATTCCATGATGCGAATCATCGTGCCGTCGTTGAATGTGATATGACGGTGATAATTCTTGCTCAACGGAAAATACTGCGGCCAACCGCCGTTTTCGTACTGCGCCGCCAAAATGTGACCCAAACCTTTCAGAAAGGCAGCTTGATAATGCTCGTTGCCGGTTACGCTAAACGCTTTGGCCAGCAAACGCAATTCGCCAGTTGTAGCCCCATTGTCAAAGGTTCCCTCTAGCCTATTTCGATCGCCGCTGTACTTGGCTTTGGTGGTGTCTTTGTTCTTCGGCCAATCACCGTGTGCGGATTGCCAACTAAGCACGTTGTCCAAAATCTCTTCGCATTCGTGTGTCCGAAACCATGCCTCCGGTTGTTTCAGTAGTCGATCCGCGGGGCTGGCGGCGAATGCGATTGTTGCCCGCAAGGTGCACGTAACGAGCAAGATGGTGACGAATGTATGCGTTTTCATTTCTACAAATTTCTACCAGTAAAACGTCCAGAGTACCGATCCGATGGTGACTGCCAAACCGATGCCTGAAATGATGATCGTCGAGACCAACCACGGTAAACCTCGCCGATCCATCTTGTTCTGCCGAATTTGACGCAAGTCCAATGCGGCCAGAAGCAACGCCGGCAAGCTGAATACGCCACAGGGAACCGCCAAACCAACGATTGACAGAATCAACAGACCGACACCTCGATGCGGAACACTGTACGGATTAAAACTGGTGGCCACAAAGTCGGGTTTGAACGGGCTGCCCGATCGACGACGTTTCTGCGGCTGCAGTTGTGGGTAAAATTCGGTAGCGGCCAGCCAATGCGTCGCTTGTTGGCGGCGAATTCGACAATCATGGGAAATTCGACCTTCCGTCACCCACTGATCCAACACTGCGAAGGCAACCGGCCCATACGTACGACCTTCGCAACTCTGCACCACGAACAAATCGTTGGGCAATCCGCCGGGAACGACATTGTTTTGACCGCAGTAACAGCACTTGGCCAGCCGTCCGGCCGCTTGCGGAACCACTTGAAGTTCTCGCTGACACGATTCACACTGAAACTGCATAGCAAACGATCTTAGAAGGGAAACCACTGCGAATGGCAAAACAAGCTGGGTTGTCGCGTTGGTTTTCACCCAGTGGTATCATGGACTGAATTCCGTAAACCCAACCTCTGAATATAACCGGAACTGCGTTGCAAAGCAGTAGTGAGTGATATGAGTACGCTGTTAGTGGCTTTGGCGGCATTTGTTGGATTCATTGTGGCTTACCACACCTACGGTCGCTGGCTGGCGAAACGAATTTTCAACCTGGACGCAGCGGCCGAAGTCCCGAGCAAACAACTGCGAGACGACATTGACTTTGTACCCACCAAGCGCGAAGTCATCTTTGGCCACCACTTTACCAGTATCGCCGGCACCGGCCCGATTGTCGGCCCAGCGATTGCCGTGTTTTGGGGCTGGCTCCCTGCATTGCTGTGGGTAGTATTCGGCTCCATCTTTATCGGAGCAGTGCACGATTTTGGCGCGTTGGTGGTGAGCCTTCGGAACCGAGGCCAAACGGTGGGCGAAGTTGCTGGACGCTTGATTTCGCCTCGAGCGAAAATTCTGTTTCTTCTGGTCCTATTCTTTTCGCTGACCATTGTGCTGGCGATTTTTGGTTTGGTGATTGCAACTATCTTCAAGCTGTACCCCGAATCGGTCTTGTCCGTGTGGATTGAAATTCCGATTGCCGTAGCGATCGGTTTTTGGGTTTACAAAAGGGGCGGAGGCCTGTTGATACCGTCTATCTTGGCGTTGGTCATGATGTACGCTGCCGTCTACATTGGCGCCTACTACTTGCCGATTCAAATGACGTGGAGCAAAAACCCGGTCGTGGTCTGGACGGTGATCTTGATGGCCTACTGCTTCGTTGCATCAGTACTGCCTGTTTGGTCGTTGATGCAACCTCGCGACTATATCAACAGCCACCAATTGGTCTTGGCACTGGGACTATTGATTTTAGGGCTGTTGGTTGCCAGCGCTACCGGAAAAGCCGACTTGTTTGCCAGTGCTCCGGCGTTCGCTACCAATCTACCGGTGGACGCGCCGCCCATCTGGCCTTTTCTGTTTATTACCATTGCTTGCGGAGCGGTCAGCGGATTCCACTGTTTGGTCAGCAGTGGCACCAGCAGCAAACAAGTAGAATCAGAAGCCGACGCACAATACGTGGGCTACGGCGCGATGTTGCTGGAAGGTGCGTTGGCCGTGATTGTGATCTTAGCTTGTTGCGCCGGAGTGGGAATGGGCGAGTTTCAACGAGTGACCGACGAAACGACAGGGATCTATTCGTACGAACCGGTGCTGATCGCCGAATCGAATTCGCAGTTGACGGGTCACGCCGCTTGGGCCACTCGTTACGATGCCAGCAAAGGCTGGGAATCGTTCAACAATCTGGGCCACATGGTTGGTGCCTTCGTGGATGGTGGCGGCAACTTTCTTTCGACTCTGGGCATTCCGCTGAAGCTGAGTATCGGCGTGATGGCCGTGCTGGTCGCCAGTTTCGCCGCCACAACTCTGGATACGGCTACTCGTTTGCAACGCTATGTTGTCCAAGAACTGGCTTTATCGCTGCGAATTTACCCGCTGACCAACAAGTACGCCGCCACCGCCTTTGCCGTGGTGTTAGCGTTAGCGGTCGCGATGACGCCTGGGCCGTTGGGACGTGGCTACGGGGGCATGATTTTGTGGCCACTGTTTGGTGCTACCAATCAATTGCTGGCTGGCTTGACGTTCACAGTGACGGTGCTTTATCTCTGGCGCCGAGGCAAACCGGTTCTGTTCGCAGCCATTCCGATGGTGCTGATGTTGCTAATGCCGGCATGGGCCATGCTGTGGAATTTGTTCAACGCCCAATCAGGCTGGATCGGCGGTGACGGCCGCGAACCGAACTACCTGCGAGTCGCCTTTGGCTTGGTTATCTTGGGCCTACAAGCTTGGATGATGCTGGAAGTAATTCTGGTGATGCCCAAAGTCAAAGGCGTCTTAGAAGACGCCCTGCCACCATTGCCTGCCAAGAAATGGAAAGCAAATTCATCGGCGTAGTGGAAAGCAATTTCGAAGAGGCACCTGTCACAATAATCAGGACGTGGTGTCAGATTCGGCGTTCGCTGAATCAAGAAGGGCGCTGGTTGGTGCCATCCAAAATTGCCACCTCGGATTCATCGCAAAAGAGTTAGAAGCGCAGAGGCGCCGAGGTCGCAGAGCTGGCGATTGCTCTCTGCGGCACCGCGTTTCTGTATAAAAACGGGTTACCAGCTCTGCGCAAAAAATCTTCGGCCCGAAGGGCCAGCCCGTTATTCAGCCCAGGACAACGTCCTGGGAACACTCCAATTCCCGCACGTTCGGGCCAACGGCCCAACCGGTTGAAAAAAGTCGCCTCGTACGTCGGGCAAGGCCCCAGCAACCGGCCGCCCCGTTGCGAGGATTGTAGATGCATGGCACCAACACCCTTCTTCTTCGTGGCGAGTCCTCGCATTCGCTCCCGAAGTCAAAGCCTTAATTGTTATCCTGCGTTTTGGGTATTGATCTAGATCAATACGTTTCGTATTCCGCTATCAAATCTGCAACCGTATTGAAGAGTTTCGATCCGAGTAGTGCCAATGAGTTTTCTCGCATGGAGTAGTATTCGATCGGTTGGCCGTCAATATCGTAAATGCCCATAGTGTAGCAAAGTGTATTTGTGGCTATGTCGCGAGTGATTCCGTTCGCTTTTTCTGAGGTGTCACTCCATAAA
>JAGQOZ010000567.1 GCA_020426955.1 Planctomycetales bacterium | reverse complement strand
GGATCGGTTCCCGTGAAATCGATGGTCGCCTGTTCGCCTTGAATCCGGATACAGACGCGGATGCACGCCGTGACATTGGATGCTAGACGCATCTGATCTTCAAAGTGATAGTCGCCGTCGGCAATGGCCGCTAAGGCCGACTTCATTTTCTGTTCCGCAGCGGTTTGGATATGTTGCATGTAAGACAGAATCGTGTCACGTCCGTAAGTTGCGACAATTCGTCGCAAGTCGCGAACTCCCTGTTGATTGGCCGCAACTTGAGCGTGCACGTCTGCCAAGTTCGAATCGATATCTCGAGACGGATAGGTGCCCGACGCCAACGTGTCACGAAGTTGCTGCCAACCCGCTTTTCCGGCGACAAACAACTTGAAACTACGAATCAATACACCTTCTTCAGCCAACGATTTAGAAAACGGCGGCATGCTGCCGGGCGTCAATCCGCCAATTTCGGCGTGGTGCGCGCGACTGGCAGTAAAGAACAGCAATTCATCGCTCGCGTCATCATGGACCGGTGTGACCACGGTGACATCGGGTAAATGCGATCCACCGTGATAAGGATCGTTGGTTATAAAAACATCGCCGGGCTGGATGTCTGTATGCTGCAGCAAAATATTGCGTACTGTTTCTCCCATCGCGCCCAAATGGACTGGAATGTGTGGCGCATTGACCACCAAGTTGCCGTCTGCGGTGAACAGTGCACAACTAAAGTCCAAACGTTCCTTGACGTTAACGCTACACGAGGTGCGCTGCAGCGTGACGCCCATCTGCGTGGCAATCGATTCGAAGATTCGATTGAACAATTCCAATCGGACCGGATCGGATTCGTGCGAAGTTGCTGTGTCGGTTGCGCGTTCTGGCGGCGCGTCGTCGGTTCGTTCTAACAGGATTTCACGTCCCAATAAGACTCGCGCCTGCCAGCCGCAGTCGACCACGGTGGTCGAATAATCCTCCAACACCATCGCCGGTCCCGAGAAGGTATCACCGGCTTGCAATATACCGCGACGGTAGACCGGTACGAGCGTTGTTTGCCCGCGAATTATCATGGGTGTTGTGGCGGTTGGCTGCGGCTGATTGCCCGCCACCACTCTTGAGCGATCTAGCGCGTGAGAAGTTTGTCCGACTGCTTCGATACGAATCTGCCCCACTTCGACGTTGCGTTCTGGTGTTTCGTAACCGTACAACTGGTGATGTTGCCGATGAAACAGTTCGACACACGCGCGCGGTTGACTGGGATCGAACGAAACGGTCAGATAGGCGTCGGTGTTTTGGTAACGCAAATCAATGGTGCCAGAAAGATGAATTCGTTCCGGCGAAATTCGCTCTTCAGCCGCCAACGTCGCCGTAGCTTGGTCGGCTAACGTTCGAAAAACATCGACGCCAAGCTGCGCTGTCGCTTCGCTCCATGGCTGGTAAATTCCTTGCGTCGCAAATCGGCTGACATCGGCCAGCCCCATCCCTACTGCACTCAGGATCCCTGCGTCGGGATGATTCAATATCGCCTTCATGTTCAACTGTTCGGCCACGGCACAAGCGTGTTGCGCGGCGGCTCCGCCGAAACTAACCAAGACATATTCGGCGGGATCGTAACCTTTGGCAACGGAAATTGTCCGCACAGCCGCTGCCATGTTGTGATTGGCAATCTGTAAGAAGCCTTCGGCCAGTTCGACTTCCGAAAGCGGCCGGTTCGTTTGCGCCGCGATTTCTTTCGTCAAGGTTTGCAGCCGTTGTTGCACCACGTTCTGGTCCAGCGTAAACGGCAAAGCGTCGGGCACTAAACGTCCCAAGAACAAATTGATGTCGGTCACCGTCAGCGGACCGCCTTGCCCGTAGCAAGCAGGGCCTGGATTCGCACCGGCACTTGTCGGACCTACGGTTAGTTTCACTCCGTCAAAACCACAGATCGAACCGCCACCTGCCGCTACCGTTTCGATTGCCATCATCGGCGCCGCGATTCGCACGCCCGCTTTTTCGGTTTCGTATTCGCGTTCAAAGGTGCCGTCATACCGAGCAACATCGGTGCTGGTGCCGCCCATGTCGAACCCAATGGCGTGTGCGAATCCAGCGGCTTCGGCAATTCGAGCAAACCCTACCACGCCGCCGGCTGGCCCTGACAGGATACTGTCTTTGCCTTGAAACTGATCGGCCTGCACCAGACCGCCGGCGGAAGTCATCAATCGCAGCTGCTCAGCATGTGGGCCTAACTGCTGAGTAATGGTTCGCGTGTAGTCATGCAAAACGGGCGAAAGATACGCGTCTACCACGGTGGTGTCACCACGCGAAAGTAGCTTGATTACGGGCGAAACTTCATGAGACAAACTGACATTCGTAAATCCAATTTCCTTGGCCAACTGTCCCAGTGTGATTTCGTCGTCAGCATTGACATACGAATTCAAAAGCGTCACGGCCAACGATTCAACTCCGTCTTGCTTCAGCCGCAGCAATGCTCGGCGAACCGTCGCTTCGTTCATTGATTGCAGCACGCTTCCGTCCGCCGCGGTTCGCTGATCCACCTCCAAGACGAATGGGGCTAAGGTTTCAGGCTTGCGAATATGCAGGTCAAACAGTTTGGGACGAGCTTGATTGCCGATGCGCAAGACATCGCCGAATCCTTTGGTGGTCACCCACGCCGTAATGGCACCTTGCCGCGTCAACAAGGCATTGGTTCCTCGCGTGGTTCCCAAACGAACCGATAGCGGTGGCAAAGTGGCGAGCAAACCCAATCCCAAAATGCGGCGAATGCACACCACAGGCGATTCTAAATGGCAGTCCAGTTCATACGCGGCATGTTCTGCGGGAATGTTTGGCAGTGGTGCATCCAGAGTCAGGCGGCCTTGCGTGGATTGAATCACTTGAGACGTAGCGACGACCGTTCCGTCGGCGGCCAGCAACGTAAAATTCCAACCTTGCCAGAAGTCATCCGGATCATTCGCTCGCAGCGAATCGAAGATTACGGCTGGTTCGGAACCAGCGCCGATGCGGCCTTTGATTCGTCCCGAACTCAGCTCTTTCGCGCGGTGCCAACCACCGTCAGGATCAACGCCTATGCAATCGGTAAAGGTCCCGCCGACGTCAATCCAAAATTCCCAAGCGGACATGTTCTTTGCCTGAGCGTCCCGAGTCTTTTTCTGTGTCTGCTGAGAGTGGCCGGAACTTTCATCAATGGGAGGCGACACCGACTATTCGCCAACCGCCATCAAATGCGAAAAAGTCCGAAAATACAACCGCTTGCCGTCGGCGGCGGGCGTGCTGCGACTGGCTTCGCCCAAAGAATTTTCTGCCAGCAATTCAAATTTGTCGGCTGCGCGAATAACCGTAACGTCACCTTCTTCGGACACGCCGTAGATCTTATCGCCCACAATAATCGGCGAACTCCAATACTTTTTGCCAACGCGTTTTTGCCAAATCGAATCGCCCGTCTTAGCATCCACACAAGTTACAATTCCCTGTTCAAACCACAAGAAAATCCAATCTTGATAGGCCACCGGCGTGGGCACATAAGGAGCCTGACGTTTTACTTCGAATGCAATGTCGGGATTGGCCGCAGGGCGCAGTGCCGTCACATAGTTACCTCCGCCACCAGAACCGGTTGTACCCAGCACCAAGTCGCCGGCAACGATCGGCGAACTGACCGTTCGCATGGAAAAAACTTCCTTCTTCCAATTTTCTTTGCCAGTCAGCGGGTCCAAACTGAAAATGCCGTCCGCCGTACTGCAGCAAATTAATTGATCGGGTTTGCCTGGTTCGGAAAAGATACAAGGCACAGAATACGAGACAACTTCGCTCATACGATCCGATTGCCATCGCGTGGAACCAGTCTTCTTGTCTACGGCAATGATGAAGCTGGTTGGTGTCCGAGGCCCGTCGCGATCGGGCTTTTTTTGTTGCTTGCAC
>JAGQOZ010000566.1 GCA_020426955.1 Planctomycetales bacterium | reverse complement strand
TAACTTTCCCAGCTCCATCTTGGAATAGTCCAAGACGTCATTGCTGATTCTTCGCAGATCACGAGCAGACCCGAGGGCTTGGTCAACCAACTGTTGTTGATGGTTGTCCAGTGATGTACGCTGCAATAAAGCCAAAGTTCCTAGCATGCCAGACAGGGGCGTCCTGACTTCATGAGTCATCTGCGCTACCACTTGGCTTTTCATCTGATTCAGTTGAATGGCTTCTCGGCGAGCTTTCTCTAGGTCCGCATTGATCTTGCGTTGCTGTCGGATGGCCTCCGTCAGCTGCAAATGAGATTCTCGAGCCGTCTGGAATTTATCCGTAATCCCCGGGATCGCTCGATCCCAATTCACCAGTAGCAGGAAACGCTCATCGCCCAAAGAAAACGCGATGACTCGTAGCGCCGAATCATCAATTTCTTTAGGATGTGTCGGGTGCCAAACGCCCAAATCCAATGCTATCGACTCTCCTCGCGACCAGTGTTCGAAACATTCTTCCTTGGAGGTAATCCACTGCGGAAAAAACTGGTCCAGATCAAAGGGTGCTTCGATTTCTTGCAAATCACGACTTAGTTCGTTCCGAAATTGCGAACCTTCAATGTGTTTCCAGATACGAATTCCCAGCAGGCGAAAAACGTGTGAAGTCAATGGATTGGCTGGCATACGTGGTTTCCCGAAGCAGAAGGCATAAACGAACGAGGTGTAGAACTACGTCACCATAAAAGGTAACCCCAAACAAAGTCGTGGTTCCCACACAGTGTACCACAGTTTCTGTCGATTCCGCGCGTCAACAAAGGGGGCGTTGTATTGTTTATTGATTTGGCCAATCGGTATCTAACGGTTCAGGGTGGGGTATGTCACAAGAAGAGCTAGAATTGACGCAACGCTTTCTAGAAGAAGCTCGAGATCAGCTTTCCGAAGTAGAACATCTGCTGCTCCAGATGGAGCAATCCGGCAAGACAGACCGAGAAACAGTGGATGAAGTTTTCCGCTTTGTGCATTCGCTGAAAAGTGCCTCCGGGTTCTTTGGGTTTCACGACATCTTGAGCACCACGCATCTGATGGAAAACGCCATTGAAAACCTCCGCGAAGATGATTCGGTGCAACCGCTATCGGTCGACTACCTGATCAACGCCTGTGATGATGTTCGCCGGATGATGGAAGTTCGTAATTCGAATTTGGGCCAAGCGGCATTCGCGGATGACACCAGCGGAATCCGACGAGACGCAGCTGCGTCGCCTTTCCGGAAGCCTCGTGCTTCCGTCCCGGCTGGATATCATTTAGACCAACTAGCCAATATCACGAACGACTTATTCGCAAAACTGGCACTCTTTCGCGAAACCGACATCACTGAAGATTTGTTGCGAACCATTCTGACTGAGATGGGCGAATCCATCGAACAATTGCAAGAGACCGTGTCTGCCGTGCGCACCGTGTCTGCGGATTCATTGATCATGGCATGTCAACGCACTGTGCGTGACATCAGTCATCAGCTGGATAAACAGTGCGAATTTCATTGTCACACGGCCGACTTCCAGGCCGACCGGACCATTGTCGATGGATTGTTGGCGCCGCTCTTACAACTGGTACGCAATTCGGTTGCCCACGGCATCGAGTCACCGGAAAAGAGAATTGACCTGGGAAAAGAACCTCACGGTAAGATCACGTTGTCTATTTCCCAACGCCACGGACAAGTTCATGTTTCGCTGTCCGATGACGGACGAGGCATTGATCTGTCGTCACATGACCAAAATCATTCATCGGAAGATTCGACTTTGGATGTGCTGTGTTCTCCCGGTTTTAGTACCAGTTCCGAAGTAAGTGAAGTGAGCGGTCGCGGTGTTGGCATGGACATTGTTCGCCGAGACGTAGCCGCGCTGGGCGGAACCCTGGCGGTTTGTTCGCACGTCGGTATCGGCACAACCTTTGAAATCACGTTGCCTACCAAATTGCCCATCATTCCCGCCGTCATTGTCGAAACGGGAAATCGACGCCTGGCAATTCCCAAGATTCATATTGTTCGCCAGCTGCAGCTCGGTGCGTGCCAGGCACCCGATGGGCTACGTCCTGTCGGTCGTAACTTTATCTTGCAGTTTGGCGCACGCAAACTTCCCTTAGTAGAAGTCTTTCCGTCATCCGGTCTTCCCAGCTTTCGAACGGCACTGATTTTATCCGTGGGTGGCACCGAGTTCTGCATGTTGGTGGACCGCTGCTTGGAAACCCGCGACATCACTATTCGACCGCTGTCACGCAAGACCAACGCGTCCCACCGACTACGAGGCACATCGCTGGCGTGCGGCGGCGAAGCGTTTGTGCCCGACTTTGCCGCGCTGCAAACGACGGTCCAAGAATTTTGGCGAACCTGTGCGCTGGACGATAAATCGCTTCAGGATCAGCCATTGCCAACGAATAAACCGTTTGTCGTCTTCGATGATCATCGCCGCAATCAAATTGCCGTACCGCTGCAGCGAGTTCGTGAGATTCGCCGAATCGCTCGCTGTGAAGCTGTCACGGGCGCGGGCCGAACCCATTTCTTGCTAAAAGGTCAGAACGTCTCTGTGATCAACTTGATGCCATCTTCACAACACCATGAGTTTCATCAAGGCTACTACCTAGTGATCGAACAAGACGATAACACGTTGGTTGCCATTCCAGTGCCCCGTGACTTTCAAATCAAGCTGGTGGAATCGAATCAAGCAAACACAAGTCGGAGGACCGCGATGGAAATCAACGGTCGCTTCACATACTTGTTTGACGGTGCGGCCTTTCGCCCGTTCGGTACGCCTCATATTGCCGCCAACGCGGGTCGCTCGAAGCTATCCATTCCTGCGGGCGGTCGAGTCCTGATTGTGGATGATTCCAGCGTGCTTCGAGAACGACTGCGACGACGATTAGAGAATGTCGGCTTTCAGGTTCATCTGGTCCGTAGCGCTGCGTCCGCCATGGAACTACTGCGTTCGCAATGGATTGATGCCATCGTTGTGGACATGGAATTGCCAAACTTAGAAGGAACGGAACTGGTTCGTCGCATTCGGCGCGAACTTCGTTTCCAAGACCATCCGGTAATCTTGATTCGGTCCGAAGTGGATGACATGGCTATCGAGCGAGTCCGGCATGCGGGCGGAAGTTGCCTGGTTTCCAAAGCTAACCTCGATCACATTGTGGAACTTTTTTCCGGTAGCGATTTCTCGAATTCGCAAATTCTAGACCACCACAACGTGACGTCATCCGTGCTTGCGTAACGCACCACATGCTTAGCGCAATCCAATCATGGGTTCGCTGTACAATGGGCTTGAGTCGCGGAACGTTTACTTAGATTGACATAGTAGTATTCGTCCACTCTGAAAACATCTCATTTGCGGTTTCGCGATCGTTCGGCAGTTTGGTAAACTGACGCCCGTTTGCAGCACGTAGCCGACTCTGGCCGAACATGCAGCTGTCATTTTCTTTTGTCCGACACGGTTTGGTCGAGACATTCCCTGCGTTAGGACAAGCGTCTGAAGTCGAACTTCAAAGTTTGTCCACTGCCCTAAGCGGACCGACATGCTTCCACATTCATTAGAACAACTTCGCACGCGGTTTAATTCGTCCCAACGCTCTAGCCAAATCCACCGTTCGGCCAGAAGCACTTGGTCTGTCAACACGCTGGAGTCTCGCCTTATGTTGGCCGGCGACGTGGTGACCTGCGCCGAGAATCTTTCGTGCGAAAGTGCCGAACCAGAAGCTGTCAGTTCGAATCATGTTTGTTCCACCGTCCTGTTTATTGACTCGGCGGTTGTGAATATAGCTGAACTCCAGCAGCAGCTGTCGCAGGACGGTCAAGACGTAGAACTTGTCCTGCTTGATCCTGCGATGGATGGTGTGCGTCAAGTCACTCAGCATTTGGCCCAGCGTCGTCACGTAGC
>JAGQOZ010000565.1 GCA_020426955.1 Planctomycetales bacterium | reverse complement strand
CGTTGCCGTTTGGGAAAGTCCAAATGACGGTGGCTCATCATAGTTCGCAGCTGCCTGACGGTTCGTACGGTGGCAATCCGGGCGGTTTTGTTTTGGCTTTGCCTGAAACGACCATCTATTTTGCCTGTGACACCGCACTGTTTTCTGATATGCAGCTGATTGGCGAAACTGGCATCGACGTTGCCGTGCTGCCTATTGGAGACCTTCTTACCATGGGGCCCGAAGACTCCGTCCGAGCGACCAAGTTGATCAACCCCAAGACCGTGCTGCCCGCTCACTACAACACGTGGCCCCCCATTGCGCAAGACGCACATCGCTGGGCCACCATGATCAGCGAACAAACTTCAGCACGGCCCGTCATCCTGCAACCCGGCGAATCTTTTTCACTGGCGTAAGTCCCGCAGGCTCTTCGCAAAACAAGGCGGCGTCTGTTTTGGATTCCGGCGTTCCAGACTTGCTCTTTGCCGCTGTGACTCGGTAGTAAATACATGGGTGACTAACATTCTCGCAATCGACAGAGCGATTTCGCCCTAGAGCCAACTCTCCGCTTGTGTGCCAAAAATCACATCATCCCAGGCAAATTGTGACAGACAGTTTCGTTTTTAGTAATAGACGGACGTTTTAGTTGTTCACAAAGCGATTCGTGCTAGGACGGCCAAACGAGCCGGCATCGAAGGCCCCGTACGTGCAGCGGTTTAGCCGATTTTTTCGCCGGCAGCTTCGGTTGCTCAATTCGCAACTTAACAATGGTGTCGTATGGTAAAATGGCAATTTCGAATTCGAGCACTCTTCACAGTCACAACTCTCGTGGCAATCGGCCTTTCCGTTCATTTAGCTAGAACTAAAGAGCATTCCGAATTGAAAAAGCTCCGCGAGGCAGGCGGCCAATGGAAGTACGTGGACGTTGCAGGCCTGGATCCAGGTTACACTTCGTTGGTGGCTCATTGGTGGCGTCATCTCTTACGAATCCAACGCGTTGGCTTCGTCAAAGTCATTAACTCGGACGAAGAACGATTTCCGGACAATCTTCATCGCTTCGCGTATCTGAACTGGGTCAAAATCACAAATAGTTACGTCGTTCCCAAGCACTTGTCTGGCTTAGCAAACATCGAAAAACTACGATGGCTTTCCCTCAGCGGACACGTATATGATTCGTCAACTTGGCCAGCGATGGATTCACTACATTGGATTTGGGTAAGCGAGGCGGATCGTTGTTCAGGCGAACCTATTGTTGGACCGTATATCAGTGGACATACCGTTGATCAAATTTGCCGATTTGCCGGCAGGACGCCCAGTGTGCGTCAGTTGGTTTGCCCGGTGTCGCCGGAAATTGTTCAACAAATGCAGCAGCAAAATCCCCGCTGTGCGTTCATCACACAACCCTGGCTTGGCGACGACTCGACTCTTTTGTACTCGCCGGTCTTTGACTGCCCCATAACGACGTATCCGCCGGAGACGCCTGTTCATGACACATCACCCGCAAATGAACTGTAACTTCCGGCTTCGCAAGTTGGTTGCGTTGATGCTTGTTATTGCTCTTTTGACAACCGTCGCGTACGAAGCGTTTGTCATTAGCTTTCGCAACATGGTGATCGACGAAGGCCAGCTTGTTGTTTCGGACGCAGTACAGTTTGAACAGAATCATAGTTTGGCGAATATTCATTACCAATTTCGACGACGCCTGCCCGGTTTCCGTTCCGTGAACCACATCGGCTGCTTGTACTCGTCCAACATTCATTTCCTGGCGTTCTTTTCCGAAGTAGAAACGATCTGGATGTGCGGCATCGCCGGCACGCCCAAACTCGATCCACTCCGTCATTGCAGAAACCTGCGAGAATTCTCGTGTCCTGACTCCGATATCTTCGACCTGCAACCTCTGCAGAATTGTTCGAGCTTACGAAAGCTGGAAATCCCCGGTTCGATAGTGACGGACGTTACTAGTTTGAAGCACAATAAAAAGTTGGAATATCTCGATCTCTCTCGAACCAAACTGGAATCATTGACACCGCTCGCGGGCTTGGGCAATTTGGCCGAGTTACATCTGTCAGGCGCTTCGTTGAAGGATTGGTCCAGTCTGTCGTCACTTTGCCAATTGCGGAAGCTCGACTTGGCTGGCAGTAACTTCTCCGATTCGTCACTTCTCGGTTCGCTTAAACAACTGACTTCGCTGAATATCGCGGGCACTCGAGTTGACAATCTGAATTCGTTGACAACGCTGACCAACTTGAGTCATCTAGACATTCGAGAAACGGAGGTTCGCGATTTTTCGGCATTATCGAACCTGCCGCAGTTAGAATCACTTGCGATTCAAATCAACTGCACCACTCCCCGAGACCTGGCCAAACAGTTGGCTACGCTGAGCGAAAACGATTTGCCTCGACTGTTGGAGTTAACCATCCGTGTAAGTGGACCGATTGAAGAGTTTGAAGGACGAGTTGATGATATTGCGTCAACGGCAAAATTAACGCTTGACCTATCCGATACGTTTATTTGCGAAGACCATGAACTTCCGATCCGACGGCCAAACACGCATTTGATACTAAATCTACACGCCGGCCCCAACCGAAAAGACTGGCCACACATTTCCTACACGTGGGGCCGACCTAGGTCGCAGGACGGCAACATTCGCGATCAATGGATGCCGTATTATGAACTTCAACAATACTGAGACATACGACGCAACGTAACGTGACGACATGACTCGCATTTCTTATACTCTGCAACGAATGATCGTTTGCCCATCGTTGGTGTGCGTTGCGTTTGCCTTGGCCATTGGCCCGATGCGTCAACGGCAACAGCAAATCCGTAGTGTTGAACGCCTCAGACGCAGCGGTTGTTACGTACTTAGATCCAATTTCCTGGGGCTCGGAGTTGTTTTTCCGGGTGGCCGTCAGGCCTACGGATTCGAACATCCAAGTCGCGTGAATATTGATATATTTCCAGCTACCGGTAACGAATCCGTTTCCGATGAAAACACCATCAAGTTGCTCCGCTCGATTCGCGGCCTAACCTACGTTGACTTTGGAGACAGGAAAGTCAACGTCAAGCTACTCGATCGGCTTTGCGTCGAAAACAAAAATTGCACGATTGTGCACAGCCAAAAATACGCCAGCCCAATCCACGTTCGCAACAATCCGATTGATCCCGTTCTTCTGAATTCGGTTCACTCTCTAAAACAGCCCGACAAAAATTGGCTAACTGTCAATGAACTTCGAAAAACCGGTCGTGTCACGCAAGCCGACGTCGACAAGACTTTCTAACACAAACCAGTGCGGCGAATATTCCCCACAGGCCGAGCGACGGTTCAGGTACGGACGAAACCGCTTGCCTGGGGCCTAGTTCATAGCCACCATCGCTGAACGCGGCAATTAGGTCGGCGCTGTCAAACGTCGTGTCGCCGTTCCAGTCTCCTTCTGTCCAGGTTGCAGTTTGGCCGGATTCATATTTGCCGGCTGAAAAGACAGAGATCATATCCGAACTGTTGAATTCGCCGTCCAAATTGGCGTCGCCAATCCAAGTCCCCATCTGGGAAGTCACCAGATCCACCAAGTCGTCTCGATTGACAACCGTATCGTTGGTCAGGTCAAAGCGACTTTCATTCGCGCCGGACGAAATCGCTGCGGAAAGCAAGTCGATGTCGGATACGTTCAAGATGCCGTTGTTATCAAAATCGCCGGTCAGAAGGTTCATAATTTCCGGAGCGGGAAGAGATCGTTCGTTGGAAAAGTGCACCCAGCGAAAAGTCGCATCGGGCGCTTCGTTGCCGGGTGAGTTGACAATCAGTTTAGGTAAGGAATCGGGATTAACGACAATCGTTCGCTCCAGCAGTGGCTCTTCGGGACGATCCTCCGTTGGACGCCACGCCCAAACACGATAGTTATTATCAAACGTATCGACCTGTAAAATCACATCC
>JAGQOZ010000564.1 GCA_020426955.1 Planctomycetales bacterium | reverse complement strand
CAGTGAATTGGTGCGGTTGATGATACGATTTTCAACAATGTCAACCAGCGGCGTGAGGCGACGTCGAAGAACGGCATCCGAGATTACCCAACGGTTGCAAGCAACCGGGGCCACCCAGCGCCGCGAAATTGGTTTCGCCCAATGATGTCGATACACTGTTCTCGCTGTCAGCGACGCTGCAAGATGAGCGAGATGGTTTGGGGAAATCTAGAACGGTTCGATCGAATATTGACCTGATTGGCTTGGAAGCTGGTTTTTTGGATACCAAAGGTACTCATCACGACGGAGCAGGGTAGCGTTGGGTTTACCAGAAGCACTGACGCAGTGATTTGATGCGTTAGATGACCCACGCCTGTCGCCCACGTCAACCAGCGGCGTGACGCAACGTCGAACGACGGCATCCGAGATTCCCAACGGTTGCGAGCAACCGGGGCCACCCTGCGGTATTTTCGTATGGTTAGAATATACCGAACCAGAGTTGACCTGGTTCGGCAAGAACATCGGTGGCCCATCGTAACCGCCGGCCGAAGTCCGCGAGCAACCAACGCCTGAAAAATCACCGCAAGAATTCTCCGGCAGTGGCAACCGTTAGCGAGTATCATCTAGACTCGAAGCAGTTGAATTCGTTTTCCTCAGGCGTTGGGTTGGACTTTTCTTGAAAGGGATTCTTGTGCGTTACATGCATTTCGTTGTTGCTTTCTGCGCGTCGTGCTATTGTATTTTCGGCAGTATTCAAAACGTATTGGCTCAGGACGTGGATGTAGACGTTCAAGTTCTGGAAGTGCCGCTGGCCGATGCTCCGCAGGACGGTGTCTTCATCGCCAGTGAAGTGGTTGTCGCAGGAGTGGAAGACGGCCAAGATGCGGTGGCGTTTACCTACGTTCCGTCACCTGACGACGTGCCGTTGCCAGGTCCGCTGGCATTTTCGTTGGGCGAAGGTGGTTTCATTCCGAATGATCCGCTGCAAATGTTGCAAATGCCGCAATTCGAAAATGAAATCCAATTGGTGGATGACCAGATCCAACAGCTTCGGCAACTTCGACAAGATGTCGCTCGGATCAACCGCAGCGTAATGAGCAAGTACATGCCCAAGCCGGGAGAACGTCCGACTTCGCCACCGGACTTTCAGGCCATGCAAGCAGAAATGCAAGAAGTCCAGGCCACGATTCGAAAAAAGACACAGGAAGGATTGCAGCAAATCTTGCTTCCTCATCAGTTGGAACGGTTGGAGCAAGTCCAAACGCAATTGAGCTTTCGAAATCAAGGCGTTGCCGCGTTGGCTGGCGACAAGTTGGCCGAAACACTATCGCTGACCGACGAACAACGGCAGCAATTGCGAGAGAAACAACGCGAATATCAACAGCGTTTGCGAGAAGAAATTGATCGGCTCAAGCAAGATCTGCAAGACGAAATCATGAGCGACGTCCTAACGATTTCTCAATCCCAAAAACTGAAGGAACTGATGGGCGAACGGTATCAAGTCCAGCAGCGAGAGCGGCGGCCGATGATTCGATCTGCTCGGCCCGAGGCGAAAGACTGATGCACGTATCGAACGTGCCGTTACGGTGATTCGATCGCAAACTTGCCTGCCAACATCGATTCCAAGAATTCGCGGTTGGTGGGCAACAAGCTGTGCAGTGAAAGCATTTGCCGCGCGGTCATCCAATGGACCGATTCCACTTCTTCGTCATTCGGCTTAATGGAATCAAAGTCGTCGACGTGAGCGTGCCACCAGTGGAGCTGGATTCCAGAACGAGCTCGATTGGTCCACAAACGACGAATCGGCGTCGCTTCAATCGATAGCTCTTCTTGCATTTCACGGACCAACGCCTGTTCTTCCGTTTCACCCGGTTCGATGCCACCACCGGGAAAGCAAAACTTCCGAGGTGCTCGGACGTATAAAGACCGGCGGATCACCAGAAATTTTTCTTCGCGCAGGAAGACACCGATCGCACCCCGTCGACTCGGATGTCTGGAAAAACTCGATTCACGCGAACGGGGCATCGATCTCTTTCGAACAACAGAATTACGAACACAACACCTTCAGCCAACACTACCAAACCCAGCCATCGATCGCCAGATTGTTGTGACAAATTCCGTCAGGCCGTCAAGAAAGCGTGATTTTCCTGCAAATTCGAAACAGATTTGGATACAGACCGTTTACACTCTGTGGCGGACAATTTCACCGTCCACTAGGTAGATGACTTCTTCGGCAATATTGCACGAAATATCGCCGATACGTTCGAATTGACGCGTCACATGTTCCAGACGCATCAGCGGCGGCGCGTTTTCCGGAATGCGATCGATTTCGTATTCAATCTTTTCCAAGATTCGCTTTTGCGACGCATCCACTTTATCGTCTTGCCGAATCACCTTGTGTGCCAGTTCCGTATCGCGATGAATCAACGCCGACAGACTTTGGTTGACCATGTGCTGCGCCATTTCGGCAAGTTCGTTCAGACCGCCTACTTTGGTAAATCGTTCCCAGTCACCCACGTCGGCAATGATGGCAGCCACATTTTCTGCCAAATCACCAATTCGTTCTAAGCTGTCATTGATTTTCAAGACGGCAATGACAAATCGAAGTTCCGAACCAACTGGCCGAGCGTTCTCTAAGACGCTGACACAATGTTCCTGAAGCTGGACTTCCGCATGATCAATGTAGTAGTCGTCACTGACCACCGATTTGGCCAGCAACGTGTCTCGATGAACCAACGCCGTGATCGCTCGGGAAATCGCCACTTCCACCAGCTGCCCGATGGCAATGACTTCATTTTCCAGAGCTAAAATTTCTTGGTCCATAGTACGCGAGATTACCACGTTTGCCTCTTTCAACACAACGATTTGACTGACATTCCAGCAATTTCGGCCAGAAACAGGACAAGCGTCGAATTCGCTGGTTCCGTCCCTAACGTCTATTTCTAGTTTACGCGGTTCGATCCTTCGCAAGACCACCGTTCAATCACTATTCACTTTTACTTCACGATTTCTTAAAAACTTACTCGCTTCCCAGTGAAATTCGTGTCGTTACGGCGAACCAACAGATCGCTATAATTCTGGTCGCAATCAACTTGGACGGTATTCGAAGGCAAATTATCATCAGACGGGTGAAACGATGGCAGTTGTGGAACGTACCAAAATTCGACGAGAAGACCTGAAAGAGGGAGAAAACCTGTGCGAACATTGCACCGCCAAGTGTTGTCGCTATTTTGCGCTGCCCATTGACACACCCACCGAATGGTCTGACTTTGAATTCATTCGTTGGTACCTGTTGCACGAACACGCCACCGTGTTTGTTGAAGGCGAAGACTGGTACCTAATGGTGCACACGGTTTGCAAACACCTGCAAGACGACCATCGTTGCGGGATTTACGAAACCAGGCCCCAAATCTGCCGAGACTACACCACGGAAAACTGCGAATACGACGACGACTGGACGTACGACATGTACTTTGAAACGCCCGAACAAATCTACGAATATGCCGAAGCGGTTTTGCCCGCGCGGCGAGGCCAGGGGATTCGAAGTCGCAAGCCCAATCTTTTGCCGGTGCTGCATTAGTCGATTCGTTTCCTTCGAACCAATCACGCGCATGGTTGGTCGTTGCCTTGCTGCCGAAGCGCCGATGCTTGCGGATGTGCCACTTCGCATTCCCTTTTCGATTCACCGTTTTGATACGAAATTCATTTCATGATTGATCCGCGTACGCTAAAAGGTTTCCGAGACTTCCTGCCTGAATCCATGATGGCTCGCGAACAGTTGATCGATACGGCGCGAACCGTCTATCGTTCGTTTGGTTTTAGCCCCATCGATACGCCCGTGCTGGAACTGTTGGAAGTCTTGCAGGGAAAAGGGGGCGAAGAATCGGATCGCCTGATGTACAGCTTTGAAGATCACGGCGGTCGCAAAGTGGGCATGCG
>JAGQOZ010000563.1 GCA_020426955.1 Planctomycetales bacterium | reverse complement strand
CCAATCGGCAATGTAGATGGCACCATCCGGACCCATTTTCACATCAATCGGTCGAAACGCCACGTGATCGCTCTTGATCAATTCGCCCAGTTCTTGCGAATTCGGCACACCGTTTTCCCAACCCAGTTGATAGCGGCAGACTCGGTGAGCTCGAAAGTCATTCGCAATCACGTTTCCTCGCCAATCCTCCGGCAGGTGCGTCCCGTCAATGAATTCCACGCTGCACAATTTGGGCTTGCCCGTATTCATGCCGGCAACAATCCGTTTTGCTCCGGGCGAAGTGACACCCACATAGCCGGGAAACAAGTAGTGAATTCCTTCGCCGAATGCGCCGTCGGTTTGGAACGAAGTGCCGAAGTTATCCCAAGTATGTCCCCACGGATTGACGCCGCCCAACGTAAATGTTTCCAACTCCAACGAATGTGGTCGAAATCGCCACACACCCGCTCCGTTCATGCGACGCACCCCGTACGGCGTTTCAATGTGGCTGTGAATGTAGATGGATTGGTTCATGTACATGCCGCCGTCCGGTCCCCAACGCAGCGTGTGCAGAATATGATGAGTGTCTTCCGTACCGAACCCTGACAAGACCACTCGTTCCTGGTCCGCCACGCCGTCCTCATCTGTATCGGCAAAGTGTACTAGTTCCGTACTGTTCGCCACATAACAACCGCCGTCACCGGGCAGCACGCCGGTGGGAATCAGCAGGCCATCGGCAAACACGGTTGTTTTGTCCGCAGTGCCGTCTTGGTCGGTATCTTCCACCACAATGATTTTGTCGGTAGCTGCTTGGCCCGGCTTGATCTGCGGGTAGACTTCGCTGGAGGCAATCCAAAGTCGGCCTTGTGCGTCAAAGTTGATTTGAATCGGCTTGGCCAATAGCGGATCGGCGGCGTACAGATTGACTTCAAAGCCTTCGGGCACTTGAAAGGTTGCTCGTTCCAATTCTGGATCGGGATCTGGAATGTCTTTTAGATTACGTTGAGCAAAACTGGGGCTGGCAATTTGAATCAGAACGGCGAACAGGACAACGAAATGGCATCTCATGGGATATCTTTCAAGCCAATGTATGGGTGGGCGAATGAATCAATTTAAGCCAGATACCGTCAAGCGATGGCGATGGCATCTAGAATTTATGCAGTTGAATTATCCGTCGGTCGGAGCGATTTCATAGCGGTGTGATTGTGGCTGGACCAAGTGTTGAATTTGTTTTTCTTGTTCTTCGATCAGAGGATCAAACTGAGGAATCTCGACCGCATTGTTCCCTTGTTCGTGCTTGCGAAACAGAAACAGATAGGTTTCGTTTTGTGGTCGCCAGCGATGAAAGTACAGTTCGTCCTTCTTGAGGATGGTTTGTCGCAGCTGTTCCGCTTGTTGAAATTCCGGTCCGCTCGATAATTCCACTCCGGCTTGCCACTGCTGATGGTTGGCTTTCATGATCGGCTGACCATCCACCGTTAGTTGGTAATTTCCCGGCGGTAAGCCTAAGACTTGCAAAGAACGGCCGGTTGGCTGATCCGGCGACGTTTTGGCGAGCGGTAGTCGTTGGTCAGTGATGGTAAAAGCCACTTGCTGACCGTCTCGAACAACCTGTTCCATACTTGCCGCCGACACAATCGGCTTGCGGTCTCGGTTTGCGTCAATGACAATTCGCCACGGTTCGACGGGAGGGTCCATGGCATTCAGAATGACTTGCGCCACGGCTTGATAGCCTTCGTTGGTCAAGTGAATACCGTTGTAAGTCAAGTGCCGATCGGACGGCAGTTGGTGGAACAGATCAATGAAGTACAGTTTACGCTGTTCGGCAATTTCTTTGATGGCTTGCGAATAGGCGGCCAAGTGTTTGTTGTGCGAAGTGGGATCTGGCAATGGTGGTCCCATGTTTTCATGACGAACCGGTGAAAGCAGCACAATCCTCGCACCGGTCACTTCCAAGACGTCCAACAATTGATGGTAACCTTCTACGAATTGGGGCAATCCGGCTTGGCCTTGATGTGCGGCGTTGGCACCATAATTGACGAACAACACGGTGGGCTGTTCCGCTTGGACGTGTGTTTCCAAATGATCAAAACCATCTTGGACCGATCCAAAACGTGCCCTGGCGTGTCCGAACACCGTATCGCCGCTCCAGCCGAGATTCCTAAACGTCAACTTCCGATCCGGATAAAAACTGGTGATGGCCGACTCCAAGAAGTCCGCTCGTTGAGCTCGTTCCACCAGCGTGTTTCCCAGCCAGATGATTTTGTCTCCGTCCTGTAATTGCAGCGGACCATCGGCAGGTGCAGCGGCTTTGACTAACTTGATCGTTTCGGTCGCTTTGGCCACGTTGGTGCCCCAGGGCGTAGCGTCCGCTGTGAACGATGCGACGGCGAAGGATTGTCGGTAGGGTTCGCGAGCTTGTGCGGTAGGGTCCCATGTACCAGAAAGTTGCATCTTGGCTTGCCACGATTCGTCCGAAACGATGGTTCGCTGCGAACCGTCCGCCATAGCTAGCGTTAGCTTGACCAACAGCCCGGCCGGCCCGACGTCGTCGTTTTTGGCGCGAACATAGATTTCGTTTTCGCCGGTTCGCAACGCGGCAGATACGTCATAGCGATGCATCTGGTTCCACTGCGCATCCATGCCCACGAAGCGACCGTTCAGCCGCACCACGTAACGGTTGTCGCAGGTAATTTCCAGCTCAGCGGAACTGGGTTCGTCCAATTCAAACGTCTTGCGAAATTCACACTGACCATCCGGGGCCGATTGATTCGCATTTTCAGAACCCCAAATCCACTGGGGCTGAACATCTTCTGCCGCAACAACGTTGGTGACACAAAGGAAAAACAGATTGACAGATGCCGTTAAGGCAAACAACAAACGAATGAACCGCATGGGAAATCGCTCCTGGGTGGGCACCAGCTGAACTGGTAAAAGGCAAGATCGACCATTATGCTGCGTACGAGGATACTTTTCAACGAACCGGAACTCGAGCCGCCAAGAAACTATGTCAGATCCACTATTTTCCGTGCAAAATCAAGTTGTCATCGTGTCAGGTGCGAGTCGAGGAATCGGGTACGCCATTGCTGAAGGCTTTGTGCAACGTGACGCTCGAGTGATTATCACGGGACGAAACGAAGACAATCTGCAACCGGCCGCTGACGCATTGGCTCGATTCGGCACCGTTCGACCATTTGTGTGTGACGTCGCCAAGACCGAAGACATTGATAAACTGGTTCGCTTTACATTGGACGAATTCGGACGCATTGATTCGCTGGTGAACGTAGCGGGAGTCAATCGTCGCAAACCGACGCTGGACATCACGGAAGACGATTATGACTTTGTGATGGACATCAATTTGAAGGGCGCGTTCTTGCTTTCGCAAGCGGTCGCTCGGCCCATGCTGGAACAAGGTTCCGGCAGCCAAATCAATATCGCGTCACTCAACACAGATCGTCCGTTGCGCAATGTGGCGCCGTACGCCATGAGCAAAGCGGCTATGGGGCAAATGACCAAGGCGTTGGCGCTGGAGTGGAGCGAATTTGGAGTGCGCATCAACGCGATTGCTCCGGGTTTCATCTTGACCGACCTGACGAAGAAACTGTGGTCCGACCCCACAATGCAGCAGTGGGGACAAACCAACACGCCTCAGCGACGACTCGGCACGCCCGCCGACATGGTTGGCACGGCATTGTTTCTGGCATCGCCGGCGTCAGCCTTTATGACGGGACAGATTCTGTATGTGGACGGCGGCTTCACCGCCGGTTGGAACTGGCCCATTCCGGCGAAGAATCAGTGAAATGGTCACTGGCAATCCTAGTGGCCACATCGTTGCTAACTTTAGAAAACGTGTGTCGGACAAGCCGGCAGAGGCTATTCGGGAAGTGTCGAATGACTTGTCGATTTCTCTCGCTAACGCGTTTTGAAGTTGGGCAGTCGC
>JAGQOZ010000562.1 GCA_020426955.1 Planctomycetales bacterium | reverse complement strand
AACCCTGGCGGACAACGCAACAATGGCGGTGGTGGGGTTCGCACCGGAGGGCTTGAGGAATTCGCGGGCGGAATCAACGATTCGCCGTTGACGGGTGGAAATTTTCGTGAATGGTCGGACCGGCTGCGCGACGTAGAAGAACTGATCGATGATCCCGAACTTCGCGCCGAAGCCGCTCGTATCCGAGATCGAGCTCGAGGTATCCGCGCCGAATTTACTCGGCATTCCAAAGAGCCTCAGTGGCCGCTGGTTCAAGAGTTGGTGGCCAATCCGTTGCGCGAGTTGCAGCGGCGAGTGGCGGAAGAGTTAATACGGAAGACGGGCGAAAAAAATGCCACGGTGCCGATTGATCGAGACCCGGTGCCGGAGCGGTTTTCGGAACAAGTCAAACGCTACTATGAAGCGTTGGGAGCCGGACAATGATGGTGGCCACGTTGATCTGGGGATCGCTCGGTTGGCTTCCAGTGGCCATCGGCGTCGTAGCGTTCTTGACAGGTTTGTTGCTGTGGCGATATTCGCAGGTTCGCATTTCGGCCAGCGTACGATCGTTGGCGATTGGACTAAAACTGATCGCTATCTTGCTGCTGGTGGCGTGTTTGTTGGAGCCGATGTTCCAAGGCCAACGACCTCGTCCCGGCGCCAATCTGTTTGCCGTGGTTGTGGACAACAGTCAAAGCATGCAGGTGCAGCAGCAGCGAAGTGACGCGGTGCGAACCGCCGTGCAAGCCGATTCCAGCTGGAAGACTCGTCTAGGACAAGACTTTGATCTTCGCACGTATGAAGTGGACCAGCAGTTGCGACGAGTAAACAGTTTTGAGCAATTGTCGTTTGACGGCTTGGCGTCGCTGCTGGAAACGGGGCTGGACTCACTCAGGAATCGGATGGGGCAAAGACCAGCTGCGGGCGTCTTGCTGTTTTCAGATGGAAATGCCACTGACGTGAATTCGCAAGCGGAAGTGTGGTCGCAATTTCAAGCGCCGATATACCCGGTCGTGTTTCGCGAATCGTCGCAGCCGTTGGATCTGTCGTTGCGGCAAGTGGGTGTCACGCAAACCAACTTTGAAGCGGCACCTGTGACTCTGGACGCGGTGGTTGCTTATTCGGGTCAGCCGGATGGCAATGTGGTAGTGCAGGTTCTAGACGAAGCTGGCGAATTAGTCGAAGAACAATTACAAAGCGTGGATGCGAATCGCAGCGAATTGGATTTTCGTTTTCGCTTTCGGCCCAAAGCAACAGGGCTCGGCTTTTTCCAAGTGGTGGCGTTTCAGGAATCGGACCGAACACAGTGGCAGGAAAATCAGCAAGTGAGCGAAATCACCGAAAAGAATAACGTGCGGTGGGTGACGGTGGATCGAGGTGGTGGGCCGTATCGGATTCTGTATGTTGCGGGTCGGCCGAATTGGGAATTCAAGTTTTTGCGTCGAGCGTTAGAGGAGGATGCCGAGATTTCATTACTGGGTATGCTGCGCATTGCCAAGAAAGAGCCGTCGTTTAGTTTTCGTGATACGGGTGGGCTAGAGGATAAAAACCGTTTGTTCCAAGGCTTTGATGGGTCCGATGAAGATACGGTGGAAGCGGAAGACCAGCCGGTGCTGGTACGTTTCGGAGTCGAGTCGGATGATGAACTGCGCGACGGTTTTCCGCAAGGTGCCGAAGAACTTTTCGCCTATCACGCGGTTATTTTGGACGATATTGAAGCCAAGTTTTTTTCGCCTGACCAACAATTGTTGCTACGTCGGTTTGTGAATCAACGAGGTGGTGGGTTCATGATGCTGGGCGGCCAGGAGTCGTTTGCAAACGGCAATTACGATGAAACGCCGCTGGGTGAATTGCTGCCTGTGTACGTCAACATGAAGGGCGCTGCCGGTGACGCAGAACCAACACAATGGCAGTTGACTCGAGAGGGTTGGCTGCAACCCTGGGTGCGAACTCGATCTACTCAAGCCAGTGAAGAACGTGCGATCAGCGTTATGGGTTCGTTTCGAACTATGAATCGGATTGCGGATATCAAACCCGGCGCGTCGGTCTTGGTGGAAGGTTGGCAAGGCCGCGAAGGAACTTCGCCGTTATTGGTGACGCAGCGGTTTGGACGAGGTCGTTCGGCGGCGCTACTGACGGGCGATTTATGGCGATGGGGCATGGAACGCCCGGATCCCGAACAAGATGATTTGTCACAAGTCTGGCGCCAGATGGTTCGCTGGTTGGTGGCCGACGTACCCAAGCGTTTTGAAACGTCGATTCGAACCAATGAAAGCGCTCGTTCCGTAGAACTGCAATTTATCGTTCGTGACGAAGAATTCGGACTCTTGGACAACGTTTCCGTGCCCTTGGAAATTACGTTGCCAGATGACAAGGTCATCAAACTGGATGCTTCGGCAACGGATATGGCGGGCACGTATGCGGCTACGTTTTGGCCAGAACAAGACGGTTGCTATCGATTGAAAGCGTCCGCCGTGGGGCCGGATGGAGTGCAAATCGGATTCGAAGAAACGGGCTGGACGTCTCAGCCCAGCGTGGCAGAATACCAAGACTTGTCCACAGACATCGCGTATCTGGAACGCTTGGCCCAGTCCACCGGAGGTCGGTTGGTGAAGGCCGAAGAACTGGACGAATTTGTGAGAAACTTGCCGCAAGAAAAAATTCCCGTGACGGAAACGTGGAGCTATCCGTTGTGGCATCAACCCTGGTTTTTCCTATCCGCCATTGTTTGCTTGTGTGGCGAATGGGGCCTGCGACGCTGGAAAGGCTTGCCATGAACACGAATTCGTTATTGCGTTTCGTCTTGTTGGTTGTTGCGGTGTCCAGCTTGTACGCCAATGGTCAAACCATTGAAACGGTTCCTGCGAAAGAACCCAATTCGACCAACTCGACAACCCAACAGCAGATGATGGTGGTAGTGGGCGCGGCTGGCACCCAGCAATACGGCGAACTGTTCGCCACGTGGGCCCTGCGCTGGAAAGATGTTTGTCAGTCGAACAACATCGCCTTTTCAGCGGTGGGTTGGGATGACGCGAATCAGAACAGCGCAAGTCAGGAAGCCGCGGCTGATGGTACCGTTGAAATGGCTGGGAATGATCGAGAACGTTTGCAGCAGTTCATTGCGCAAGTGGATCCAGCTGCGTCGGAAGCACTTTGGATTGTGTTGATTGGGCATGGGACATCTTATGGAGAAGTCACCAAGTTCAATTTGGCGGGGCCGGATGTGGCGGCGGATGATTTTGCGGCGTGGCTGAAAGAAGTGACTCGTCCAGTAATACTGGTTCATTGTGGAGCGTCCAGCGGTCCGTTTATTCAAAAGTTGTCTGGGCCTAATCGGATTGTGGTGACGGCCACCAATAGCGGAGCCGAACAGAATTTTGCTCGTTTTGGCGAATACCTTTCGGCAGCTATCGCTGATTTGGCGGCGGATCTGGATCATGACAACCAAGTGTCACTATTAGAGGCATATCTAACAGCGGCAGCCAATGTCGGAGCGTTCTATCAAGAGGATGCTCGTTTGACTACCGAACATGCACTGCTTGACGACAACGGCGATGGTCTCGGTACGCCTGCCGATTTCTTTGTCGGCATCCGAGCGGCCGCTAATTCCAAAAGCGGTGAAGCCGTGGATGGGCTACGAGCACACCAGATGACGTTGGCGGCGGGGCCGAATGTGATTCGTCTCTCGTCCCAACTTCGTGCCGAACGAGACGCGTTGGAAGTGCAGATCGAAGCGCTCCGGCAACAGAAAGCCGATCTTCCCGAAGACCAATATTACGATCGACTGGAACAATTACTGCTACCGTTGGCTCGTTTGTACGCCGCCGCAGAAGAAACAGCCGAATAACCGACGGGTCCACCGAAGCAGCAATGGCCTTCGACTAGCTGGACAGCGCCCCGTTGACGCTTTCTGCCAGCATAGGTCGTTTGTAGTCCCGCCTAAAGGCCAATACC
>JAGQOZ010000561.1 GCA_020426955.1 Planctomycetales bacterium | reverse complement strand
TTGAAACTACAAAGCGACGCCAAAATCACCAACGTTTTCAATGACCCCAAATTGAAAGAACGGCTCCCCGGTGTGGCGGCGGTGATCAACGGTGAACAAGTGACGCTGGCCAGTTTGGCGGAAGAATGCCTAGAACGCCACGGTGATTTGGTCCTGGATAGTGAAATCAACTACCGCCTGCTTCGCCAAGCCCTAAAACGCAATGGCAAGACGGTAGAACAGCCTGAACTGGTAGAAGAAGTAGACCGCGCTGCGGAAATGTACGGCTACATCAACAACGGCAAACCGGACCGCGAGCGTTGGCTGAAGGACGTTCAGGAACAAGAAGGCTTGGACGTGGAGACTTACGTCCGAGAAGCCGTGTGGCCGACGGTGGCCTTGAAAAAGTTGGTTGCCGAACAAGTAAAAGTGACCGAAGAAGATCTGCAAAAAGGTTTTGAAGCAAACTTCGGCCCGGCCGTAGAAGTCTTGGCGATTGTGCTGAGCAATCAGCGTCGAGCTCAAGAGGTCTGGGAACAAGCTCGCAACAATCCGACCAAAGAATTCTTTGGTGAACTCGCTTCGCTACATTCGATCGAACCGGTTTCTCGAGCGAACATGGGCGAAGTTCCTCCGATCCGCAAGCACGGCGGACAACCATTGATCGAAACCGAAGCGTATCGTTTGACTGAAAAAGATCCGCTGTCCGGAATCATTTCCGTCGCAGATCGGTTCATTATCATGTACTACACCGGTCGCACTCAGCCCGTGGTCACGGAAATGGATGCAGAAGTACGCAAGGAACTGTATCGCGAACTACAGGAGAAGAAACTTCGCGTCGCCATGGCGGAAGAATTTGATCGGCTAAAGGAAACGGCACAGATTGACAACTTCCTGAAACGCACAACGCAATCGGGCGTTCGCCAAGCAGCCGCTCGTCCCGCCAGCACCAGCCCTCAACTGGTTCGCCCCGCGTCCCAACGCACGCGTCGAACCGTCAAATAACCTTTGCCACTCCGCCAACCAATTGGCCGCCGCGTCGAACGGCACGCGGCGGTTGTGCTCACTCGCGAACGCATTTATTCTGCCACTGCACGAGCGGTTTTCGCGTAGGTATCGTCGCGTAGGGACGACAGAGAATTGGTTGCTTTCGTCCCCGCGGGACTTTCTTCGTGGTGTTGGTCACCGCTCCCCAGCGCCGGACGCCACTTTGTGCTATCTTGCTCGGTGCGTATTACGCTTCTTCGTAATGCAGTGTTTCCAAAACGCCTGTGGGCACGAGCCTTCCGATGACCAACCTTCGCCCAAAACAACTGGTGTTCGGTGTCTTCGCAATCGTTGGCATGGTGCTATTGATTCGCATGATTTGGCATGTGTCACCAATGGATACCGGTTGGGATCAATTGCGAATTCAATGTTACACTACGGTGGCTGGCGTGGTAGGGCAATCGTACACACCAATTGGGCATCGCGAACCGGACGAACAAGCGAACTATTGGTTGCGAGAAGTTGACCGAGTGGTCTCGAAGAATCCGCATGACGCGCTGGTCCATTTGGGCGCAGCCCTGGTGTTGGATTCGCCGTGCAACAACTATCGGTACAAATACATGCGGCTCCTCATTGGGAACCCGTGGCTGGCCACCGCGGATACAGGAGTTGGCGCCAACGCAGCGGAACTAGAATTCACCAATCGCTGTTCGGCCAAGTCACTGCAGTTGGCACAGAAGGCCTGTTCGCTGGATTCGACCAACAAAGCTTTGTGGCAAAGTCTTGCGCTTTTGCTAACCAACTATTCGATGTTCCAAGACAACGAATCGGTTCGTACAGATCAATGGGAATCGATCTTGGCGGAATGCCGTCAGCACGATCCGGATAACGGGCTGTACGACTACGTAGCGGCCAGTATTCTTTGGCAGGGCACAACGGACTGGGAACTCAGCGATAATGAATACGAACCCGATCGATTGATCATTCTGGACCAAAACCGCTTTGATCGGTCGATGACCCATTTCCGAAATGGACTGGCCAAACCGACTTATTCGCTGGACGAAACCATGTTCGAAGCAACCTGGCACTTCTTGTCGAAGTCTCGTTTGCCCAGGATCGAATATGCGGATATCACGAGCTCTCGGACGGTTGCTCTTCGGCAAACTCGGTTTCTGCTGGGGCAACTTCGTGATGTCGGAAGGTTGTCACGCTTCGTCGCGCAGGACGGGGATGTTGCGTACGGTTTAGGGCTGCACCGAATGATTCTGCGAGTTTACGATCAGTTTGCCAGCGGTGAACTGAATGGCTCGCAGAATGAACGGTTGCTTCGAGATCTGCAATTTCATCGTTTGGCGGTAATGCAATTCGATGTGCAGCATCTACGGGAATTACTGCCGCCAGATGACGCTCAGCAATTGCTTTGGCAAGAGTATGACGTTCGAATTCGATCCGCGTTACTGCAAGAGGCGCAACAAGAGCACATTTCCGCGCAGGCTATCAAAACCGGAATCGATCCGACCGTGCTAATGGACGAATTTATCACGGCGATTACCACAGCCACAACATTCGCCTGGGCCGTCGAACTGTTCGCCCTTTATGGTTTGTTGTGGTGGGTGCGAACCGGGTCTGCACCGCCCGTAGGTATCATTCGCACCGTGTTGGCGTTGGTGGTGTCCTTGGTCATCTGCATCGTGCTGTTCGCGCTGGCTCCGGCCGAACTGATTGATCGCGACTGGCAGAACACTGGCTTTACGGTGTCACTGGTTCTGTTGGTACCTCTTGCGATTGGAACAATTGCCGTTTGGTCTTTGAGAAAACGGCGGTATCGCATGAGCCTGCGCTGGCTGCTGGTGGTCATGGCCCTGGGATGTCTTTTGTTTGCCGTCGGTTCGCTCTGGACGAGACTCGGTTGGTTGCCACAGGACCTGCATATGCCGGCGCGAGATACGATGGGTATTTCGCTGGACAACTTGAGATTCGCCTCAACTTCGGGACCGGTTCGTACCAACGTACTTGCGTGTCTACATCAATGGCATGCCTACCGAGCGTCCTTGTGGACGTTGTTGCTGTGGATAGGTTTGGTTGCGGTCCTTGCGGTGTGGCGTCAAAGTTGTGGAAGGCGTGATTCGAACCAGGATACTCGCTCAAGTTGGTCGGACATCGCGAAGTCGGTTGCTGGTTCGGTCCGAAGTGTCGCAGTTACCGCTGCTTTATTGCTTTTGCTGGTTTACCTAGCCGTAGTGCCCGGTTCATTGACCCGAGGCGAACTCGCTTATCAGCAGATGCGTGACGAGTTTCAGCATCGCAACCAAATTTGGAAGGCCATTGATGAAAGAGTCCAACAGTGGCAGCTGGATCCCGCAAAAATGGAGGCAGTACATCAGCGAGTGCTGTCGGATATGCATTCAACTCGACAAGCGGCGGAAGCCCGTGCAGAGGAGATGGCAGCAATGCGCCGCAAGATTCAGTTTCCAGAACGATAAATCGCCGAATGAAAGCAGGTCGAATCACGCGAATATTTCGGTAGAATAGCGGAAGTGTTTTTATTGGTCCGAAATACCTCGTTTGCGATGGTAGCAGTACGTATGATTCGAATTAGCTGGTTGGCATTATTGTGTTGGTCTGTTGCGTGGTGTTCGCTGGCGTTCGCGCAAGAAAACGCTCGGCGTCCTAACATCGTTTTCATTTTGGCGGACGATTTAGGGTACGGTGAATTGGGCTGTTACGGACAGCAGAAAATCAAAACACCCAACCTAGATCAACTGGCTGCCGACGGCCTGCGATTCACTCAGCACTACACCGGTGCTCCGGTTTGCGCGCCGGCTCGGTGCACGCTGATGACCGGCCAGCATTTGGGCCACGCACAAATTCGCGGCAACCGAGATTCCGGTAATGGCCGCATCTTTCCGGGGCAATGGCCCATCACGGCGGAAGTGACCACGGTGGCGGAAGTCTTTCAGAAAGCGGG
>JAGQOZ010000560.1 GCA_020426955.1 Planctomycetales bacterium | reverse complement strand
TTCTATATTCGCACAATTGAACGAAGCGTGGAAAATCCGCGATGAAATCCACCGTTTGGCCAATTCAAACGCAGATGCATTTGTTTGGCTGCCATCTGACTTTGCACCTCATCTTTGGCGTTCGTACAACCAATTGCTGGTTGATATGGAACGCCGAATTCGCTTTGGTTCTCCATCCGTTGTATCGTCCGTTGAAAAGATTCTGCAGCGTGATTTGCAAGACCTGAAAACTCTGCGGAATTCCATCGAATCGAAAGACGCCACCGATTCTCGAGCCAGACCAGAGTCCGCTTTGCAGATGCTGCTGGAAGCAACCTTTGACTTTCACTCGCAGCGCCAATCCAGCTCATTGACCGTCAGTGAATTCAATTCATCGCTGCAAGTGTTCAACCAAGCCAGTCTGATTGCGTCAGAATTGGTTCGCTGGCAAGGTCTTCGCCCTTCCACCGAAGCGGCCGAAGTGGAATTGCTAGTTGCCGCTCTAGCTAACCATAATCAGCTGCTGAACTCATTGAATCATCAATCGATCGATTCGCAAACGCAAGAACGGTTGACGCAGCGAACCGACCAACTTGTTCGCGCCCTAAATGCCGCAATGGATCAGGTTCACCGCGAAGTGACTGACATTCTGGCAAATCCGCGCGAGCCAACCAGTCGTGTACGAATGGAAAGCCTGTTGGCAACGTGGCTTCCCACAGCACAACAGCGATTCGATTTGCTGAATTCGCTTGATCGGCTGCCCAACCCGACAGCCAAACCCAACAGACCAACCGTTGTCACCAACGAAATTTCCGCAGCACAAAAGAGCCAAGTTCTACGTCAAATCAAACTGGAACAACAACTGGTTCATCTGTTTTCGAACCATCCAAGTAACGACAACTCAGGGGGCGTCGCAAACGACTTCTGGAAATATGCCAGAACAGAAAGCCAAGCGATTCGCCAAGCGTACGAATCGCTGCTTCGCCCCAGAACCAATGAATCGGATACTCGCTTTGCCTATTTTCTGGATGGACGAGACGCCTTTGGAACAGCACAGAAACTCCAGCCGCTTTCCATGTGGGACATTCGACAGCACTTGCTTTTCGCCACCATGGACTCGCACGAAATTAACGTGGACGTTGAACAAGACAGAGACGTTTCCATTGATTTCCAGCTGAGTAATCCAGAAAACCGATCGTTGAATCTGCAGTTCGAACCTGCTCCCAGTGTCATTCCCCAACTAACCATGCAGTATTCCGCTGATACGTCAGGGCGCTTTAGCCCGGTGCCGGCTGACGGCGCAGTCCAGATCCCGATGATCAATGGGCGAGGCACACTGAAACTCAAAATAGGTGCGTCCCAGTTTGATGAATCGGATCAGCCCGAGCCACAGTCGATAATTTCTCTGCTTGCCGCCGTCGGATCTCCGTACAACCGGGTGACCGAATCTTTGACGTGCATCTTGCCCAAAGCAAATCGCATCGACCTGATTGTCAACCAAGTGGGAACCGATACGCCCATTCGGCCTCGCACCGACTTGTCCACTCGACTGCGTCCTTTTCCCAATCGAGCTACAGCGTTTGATTTCTTTCTGGAAAATCGGTCTGGCCAAGAGAAGACAGTCAACGTCCAGCTGCTGCAGGTTCCAGAAATTCCCCACGCCACTTGGCCGCCAGGTCTCCTTTTGGATACCGCCGAACGTCCCATTCGCTCGATCCGCAATCGACTCTTCTTCGAAGACAGTTTTTTGACACGTCCCGACATCCGAGTCATTGCCAAAGCAGAATCCTTGGTACTGCCCGCAAACGGAGAACGCAAGAAAATTGTCTTTGCGAATGCATCGGCCGCGCCAGATAAAACAGAAGCTTCGGCTGCACCGAGCGACGGAGCGAATGGCCCCAACCAAACTGTGGTAGTTGATCACGACATCTCCTACGGATTGGTATGTTTAGTTTCGAATGCAAGCGATGTGTCCGAATTCTGGCCCAAATGGATCGAACTATCCGTTCTTCACCCGTCGTCTTATGTTGACGCCGCTGCCGTTTTCAATCCGGCCAATCGCCAGCTTAACGTCACAGTTCGCGCAACCAAGGATGCCCCGCTGCCGATCAACGTGGTCTGGCACACAAGCGATTTGGCAAATTCAGTGCAACAGGATCAGCGAAATGTGATTGAATCAGCAGCAGCGCCGGTTCGATTTTCACAGACAATTACCAATGAAAGCTCCGCATCCGCCGATATCTCGCTCGATATTGACGAGTATCCTCGCGCCATCATCCAGCAAATTGAATTGGTTTCCGGTGCCGAATCACAGCCCATTCGGAACCGACATGAAATTCGCATAAAGTCGGTCGAAGTGACAGATTCTTCGACTCAAAGTCAACCTCAGCAAATCCAAACGCAACAGCGACCTTCGCTGTTCCGCTTAGATCAACTGCCCGCCACGATGCGAGTGGAGTTAGAAATAGATTCGCCGGCCGATGCCTTCGCTACAAGTGCGGGCCGAGACAAAATCGACATTACCTTAAGTCCTACCGCTTTCGATTCGCAGCGTGTTTCCTACTATTCAGACCGAACCGTTACAACGTATTTGAAAGCCCCGGCTGCAACTGGATCATTGGTGATGGAAACGGTGGTGACAGATGTGATTGCCGAATTGAATCCATCATCAACGAACGTCCAAGCCCAACTAGAAGCCAGTTTAATTGTCAGCGGACGCAGCGAAGACACCTTCGTGCACACTGTGATTTTGGATGGCGACAATCCGATCGGCGAAGTGTCGCCAGCACGAAAGATTTTTGACGTCGGCAAACCGCTCGACTTTGCCTGGACAGCAAGCGATCGATCTGGAATATCAAAAGCCGAGTTTCTACTGGCGACATCTAAGTCCAAGGCGTTTCCCGACGAAGTCGAAGCAACCGTGGAGGTGGACGATTCGGCCCACCGCATCCGACAAAAATTCCAACTTGCCACTGGCGAGCTTAACGTCCCGGAAGGCGCGCAGCGAGAATTCTGGCTTCGCGCTCGTTTCTCCGATGGCGTCGGTCATCAATTTGAATCTCAAGAATCGGTGACCATCCGGTCGCCTCGCGGCAAAAGTACCAACGGCGACGGACAAGCAGAATCGGAACAAGAAGTCAAAGGAACGTTGACTGTGATCGTGCAAATGGCGTCCGGCACAGCGCCAGTTCGCCCTCAGGCAATCATCAAAGACCGAGACGATCTGATTCCTGTTCCCATGGGAGATGGTGTGTTTGCGTTTCAAGATCTCCCGGCTGGTGAATATGAAATTGAAGCAAGTGGCATCGCCGGCGGCCAGCAGAAAACCGGATCGAAGAAAGTCGTACTAAAAACGCTCAGCGACTACGGTAAAAAGGTGATCGTAAACATTAAGTGAGCGAATCGAGCGAATCTTGCATGCAGATGGATGCCTCAAAGTTTTCGGGATTTCAGGTAGCAGTGCGCTAAATTCATGGTGCGGAACCGAGAGTGTCCATTGGTGATTTTGAGTCTAAATTTGGCGAACAATCCAGCCCCTGGGTGAACCGCTGCTTTCGGATGAATAGTCATGTCGTGTCCCTCCGAAATCCCATGACATAGGAACCGGTGCTCCACGATAGTTAAACGACTTGCCAATTTCAAATTTGGTAATATGCACGTTCCCATCCCATGGGTCGCAAACGCTGGCGTACATCCCCAATGGAGTCCAATTCACGGTATCGACTACCACGAAGTGAGCGCCCATGGTACTCCATGCAATCAGCAAAATGATTGGCCTGATAGGTTTGAGCTGGTTCGTAGCGTAGACCGGAGCACCACCGATTAAGCTTTGGCCAGGAATATCGTAACCAAGCGAATCAACAATTGACTGGCTCACGGCATTTGGTCCAACGTAGCGAGCTTCCCATGTGCCAACGTTCAGCTTGTTCAGCGTTTTCGCCAAGTTTCTAGCCGTAGAATACTG
>JAGQOZ010000559.1:1843-3944 GCA_020426955.1 Planctomycetales bacterium | reverse complement strand
TTCGAGTTTGGCACTGCAAAGCGTGAACGACAGCGCCCAAATAATCAAACTCGGATAGTAATATTTTTTCATCGACGTGATCCCCCCTAGTCGAAAAGGACGCTGCGATTCTTGGGCAAGTCTACGCAACGCCACTCGACCCAGTTGTGGCTGGCGACTCGGTGACTAGTCTGTTTAACATGCGATTGTACCATCGTTCGAGAAATAAGTGCGCTAAAAGGGGTTCGCTACAGGTGAAAAAATGGGATTATCACCGTCCGCGATAGCGCTTTGACGCTCAAATCAGATGAGCAGCACTCGAACGATCTCGGGCCACGTGTGATAGCTGCATTTAGACGAGCGCAGCCGGAGCGCAGAGCGAACTCGGGTGAAATCGCCGTCGATTGGGTAGCCTCAGTTGCGATCCATCGCGGCTACCCAACTAGCGAAACGTTCCATTTCGCCGTTACGTAGTCTAAGCGTCCAAGTCCGGACGGCCGACTAGTCTTGCAGAGGCCAAGCTTCCGTATTCGCCAAATGTCCCGCTCGGCTGGCGCCCCCAATTGCCAAGATTTGTCCGCGGTGTCCAATTAGCTGATGAAAGAACCGGCCTTGCTTCCAGCTGGAGACTTCGGCCCATTGCTGCTGAGCTTCCTGCCAGCACAACAATTTCCCGTCCCAGCCACTGACAAACAGTTGTCCGTCCAGACTGCAGGCAGAAACGCCAAAACCCTGCAGACCTGCGCCCGGCAGTTCGGGGCCTTCGCTCCAAGTTTGGTTGGCCGGATCATAAATGTCCACTCGACGCGAAACTTCGTGGTCTTCGGTCATGCCGCCCATGGCGTAGATTCGTCCTTGATGAGCGACCACGGTTAAGGCGCGTCGCACAAATGGTTGAGGAATCTTTTGCCATCCGTCTGACTTGGTTCGATCCAACTGCAAACCATAGTCAAGCCACTGGCCTTCGCTGTCGCCCGTTAAGTTCCAACCACCGAAGACGAAAATGGAGTCGCCCAGCACGGTGGCATCATGAGAGGATCTAGCTTCCGGTAGCGAAGCGTCAGCGTGCCAAGCGTTGGCTTTTTGATCGAACACCGAAACAGTTGCAGTAGAGTGCAAATCGGCTGGTTCATCGTGACGATTCCGAGCGTGAAGACCGCCGATGCGAATCACCTGTCCACCATGCGCCACCAGCGGAAATCCCTGCAACGGTTGCTCCATGGGCAATTCTTGCCAACCATCAGGCTGACTTAGGTTGACCACCAAGAAACGCGTTGCCAGGTTATCCAGCGAATGGGCGTGAGCTTCTCCCGTATGACCGCTGTAAACGAACAATCTATCGTCCACTACGGCGGCGCCAAAACTGGAGACCGCTTCCGGCAATTCGGGCAACACAGACTGGTTGGCAACTGGTTCCGAGGCCGCTACGGTTGCGGTGCAATAATGACGTTCTTCTTGGTAAGGTTGGCCGTTGAATTCGCCCGCTTCAGCCGCTGCCGTATGGTGCACTCGAAAAACTAGCATTGCATTTGCCGGCCGAGTAACTCGTAACGTGCCGTTCGCGTCTGTGGACAGTTCCTCTTGGTCATTGCCGTGCTGGAAAACCACGTTGGCATCGGCCAGTGGTTTGCCTTGCCAATGGACGTGCAGCGTTAACGTGTCTTGGTCTGACGACTGCAAGGATATGTCCAATTCTGGAGCGGACTTGGGTTGAATCGGCAGCGACGTCAGGTCGGTCCAATGCTTGGCAGTGTAGTGCAACAAAATCTTTTTATGGACGCCATACGTACAGTTGGCAATCAACAAAGCTGGCGCATGCAGTGGCGCTGAACGCAAGTATTGATTGCCATCTGCTTCGGCCGGTTCCAGCGTCTGAACGGCTTCTTCGTCAAAGCGAACCACTCTGAAGACAGCCTGCTTGATGGAATCTGGCATCAAACCGGGTTCGCCAGCGGTTTCGGAAAAGACAAGTCGCGCCATTCGATGTTCTCCTTGGTCCATCGAATCGACAAACAAGAAATGAGCTTGTGCGGTCACGGACCACGGCAGACTGAACGCGACAACCAGTGTACAGCGGAACGAAGCCGCCGAGTTTCCTAATCCAAGTACGTTTAACACAATA
>JAGQOZ010000559.1:0-1833 GCA_020426955.1 Planctomycetales bacterium | reverse complement strand
GCAGACTGAACGCGACAACCAGTGTACAGCGGAACGAAGCCGCCGAGTTTCCTAATCCAAGTACGTTTAACACAATATAAGTTCCTTGTGGAATAATAAGGTAGTTTAGCGGCCTAGCGAGTTTTGCAGGTCGGTTTCTCGTCCGCTGCGAGTTACCAGGGCGTGGCGAACCGCGGCATCAGTGCTGTCTGGCAAGAACATCACCGACGAATCTAACAGCACGAATTGGACACCTCCGGCATGATCGCTGCGAAAGACGCGAGGACTATACGGACTCAGGTAGACATCGTTGTTGTTGTACAGCGAAGGGTATTCAGCTGACATGTGTCCCCAAGCGTGAAACCAATATCCGTTCGCCCAAGTGGTATCGCCCCAGCGAATATTGCCATCCATATCAGGGCATTCCGTCCATTTGAATTGCTGATGACCGTAGTCCACTTCGCCAAACAACAAGGTCTTGGACGATCCATCTTTGATATGCTGAAAACCCAATCGATAGCGCCGACCATCCACGGGTGACTTAAACGCTCCGTCCAACCGACCGTGCATACCGTACTTGGTCCGACTGGAAATCACATAGCTGGCCGGCGCCAAAGGCTGACACGATTTCATTTGCGACGATGGTGGCAACGTCATCGAAGGACATAAGAACGTTGCAATGGTTTGTGACGTAATTTCTAAGTTGTTTTCATCTAGAATCGAAGCATCCGCATTGTAGCGTTGGTAGGCCGACGCTTCGTCCAAATAAGGCAACAACGCTACTAACGTGCTGCCTTTGTTTTCAAATTGTGTTCCTAGCTTGGGAGGCGGCAGAGTGGCGTGAGCCGATTCGTAGGCTTGTGTGGCCAACCCTAACTGCCGCAAGTTGTTGCCGCATTGCGTGCGACGCGCTGCTTCTCGAGCAGCCTGGATGGCGGGCAGCAGTATGGCGGACAACACAGCGATAATCGCGACCACAATCAACAATTCCACCAGCGTAAACGCCGCTCGATTTTGCCTGCAGAAAATTCGCATGACTTGAATCTCCTTAATTACAACTCGAACGTGATCGCCACGCTGAATGTCGGCAACACAACAGAACTAAGATGATCCCGACGCAACTGTATGCGTTTGGTTCAGGTACGGCTCGCACGGCGGCGGCGTCTTGATAGCCGCCCATTTGAAACGCGTAGACCAAATCGGACGAATCAAATTCGCCGTCGCCGGTCCAGTCGCCCGTTTCCCATGTCGAATTCGCAATGATCGAATCTTCGAACTGCGATGCCTGAAAAACTTGCACCAAGTCGGCCGAATCAAACGTTCCGTCCAAGTTCGCGTCGCCCGCCCAAGTCTGACGCAGATCCTGAATCCAAGTGTCTCGATCTAAATCGTCCACCGTTTGATCACCGTTCACGTCGTGCAGTGACGAATAGATTCCGGATTGAATAACGCGAAACAGCTGGTCAATGTCGTCAGCCGATAGCAAGCCGTCCGAGTTAAAGTCACCGGGCAACGCATTCCCCAACACCATCTCTAAAGTGGCCGTAGGCCCTAAGCCAACTCCGCCTGCATCCAAATAGAAAGACGGATAGACAACCGGCCCATCCTGAGCGGCACTGTGCAAAGAAGAAATTCCCAAAAACAAAGCGCCCGATTCAATGGCAGCGTCAACATAGTTGCGCACATGAGCTTGACTCAGGTCCAGTGAAAATTCAAATGTAGAATTGCCACTCACCACGGTGCCCGCCGGCACGTCTTCCAGTTGACCCACGGCCCAAGGCTGTACTTCGAACGATTGGCGTAAGTTGTTGGAAATGTCTCGTGCTTCACCGTTTGCGTAGTCCGAAACAATCA
>JAGQOZ010000055.1 GCA_020426955.1 Planctomycetales bacterium | reverse complement strand
AATCGTCGTCCGAAGCGATGCGCTGAAAGACTTCGCTGGCAGATAAATCTTCAGGAACGATGGGGATGGCACCACTATCAGCTGCGGCCGTGGCGCTTTCCGCGACGTCCAGCCGCAAGTTCGCTTGTCGTTCTTGAGAATCGGGGCCGTGGCATTGGAAACATTTGTCAGATAAGATGGGCCGGATGTCACGGCGAAAGCTCAGCGGTTCCGCACCTACCACCAGCGTCCAACTGGCCGCCAGCCAGCAGACGCAGGAAAGTAGAAACGTTTTCCAATTGGGTCCAATGGTGAACGGCACCACAGGCATATTCCTTTGAACGGATTGACGCGTCGAACAAACCAGTTCGCTCATTCTATTATAGCTAACCCACTCGTCACGACCGAATAGCGAAGGTTGCTCGTCGCGAAATAGCTGCTTTTCCAGCGAATTCGTGCGGTAACGGCAGGCACCACGATCATATCGTTCGGGTTATGGCAATTCCCAATGCGGATCGAATCACATTGCGGAGCAGTCGTCCGACCTAGAAGCAGGCGAAAGCAGTAAGAAGTTTTGACGGCAAAACCACCAATCCATTGTGTCGACAAACGTTGGCCAGATTGGAAAATGCTGGCCGACGTGCCCCAAGAGGTTCGCATTTTCCTTGATCTAGCAAATATTGCCGTTTAAGCTGTTGGATTGGAAAGTGCTATAGCGTTAGTCGTTATCTGGGGCCAGGATCTCACAATGAAATTTTCGGTGTTCGCACTATTTTTACTGGTCACGAGTTGCTACGTCGCTCGAGCGGAAGAAGGCGGCGAGATGCGCACGGTCCTACTTCACTTAGACCGATTAGAAATTGCTCGGGTGCATCTAGAGGCAGGGCATCCCGGCACTGTGGCGGAAATGACGGGGCTATTGCGATCGGCGGAACAAAAGCTATCGGTCGGGCCGTTTACTGTGGTGTTCAATGACAGTATCGCGACATCGGGTGACCCGCACGACATTGTCAGCACCGGTCCCTATTGGTGGCCCAATCCGGATACACCGGACGGTCTGCCGTGGGTCTCAACGGACGGCCACATCAATCCAAACGCCAACTTGGATTGGGACGAATACATCGGCTTAGGTCGAGCTACCGAAGCATTGATGTTGGCATACTACTTCACGGGAGACGAACGCTTTGCGGAACATACTGCAAATCTCATGCGGACATGGTTCATTGATCCAGAAACTCGCATGAATCCGCGAGACGAATATTCGAATGTGATTCCTGGCATTCAAGCAGGTACATTCAACGCGCCGGGGCTGGCCGGGCTGATCTTCAATCGCAACATGTTGGACAGTCTGGCCATGCTGGAAGCATCGCCACATTGGAGCAATGAGGACAAGGTTGCCGCCCAGAATTGGTTTCGAGATTTCCGAACCTGGGCCGCTGACTCAGCCGCCGCGAAATACCAATTCGGTTCGCCCACCAACCACGGGACCAGCTTTGATCTGGCCTTCGCTGCAATTGGCATCTACGTCGAAGACCCAGAATTCACGGCAGAAAACGTAGAACACTATATCTATAACCGTTTTCCGTTACAGATTAACGCAGATGGTTCGAATCCTAATGAAATAATTCGCGCGAATAATATGTACTATCACCGTTCTAACTTAGAACAAATGCTGGCCATCGCGGAATTGGGCCGGCTAGCGGATTCAGTTGACTTTGCAACGTATGAAATGGAAGACGGTCGGAGCCCTCGTCTGGCTCTCGATTTTCTAATTCCCTATTGGACAAGTGAAAAGGAATGGACATTCTGGCCTGACGAAGTCTTCCCCAAAGAACCCTATTTCTATTTCCTAGCACTCCGACAAGCTGCGGCATACTTTGGTGATCCACGTCTTCTGGATGCAGCCGACTCGCTGGGGCTTACGTATACGCCAGGACGATACGCCAACATGCTCTATCCAGAACAATATGTTTTGGATCAAGTGTGGGCCGGGGACGCAAACGTGGATTCCATTTTCGATTCGGCAGACTTAGTGGTGGTATTTCGCAGCGGCAAATACGAAACCGGCGAAGAAGCTGGTTGGGACGAAGGTGATTGGAACCGCGACGGCAAATTCGATTCCGCCGATTTGACACTCGCCTTTGCCCAAGCAGGCTACGAAGCTGGGTCTCGGCAGGCTAGCGTAATCGTAGTTCCAGAACCTCAGGCGTTACCTGGAGTCTGCCTATGTTTCCTGTACCTTGTGTCCCTTTTTCGACGCCAAAATGTACTCGGCTGAAACGCGGTCTGCAGTTACCCCGGCCGTTTCAGTCACGCAAATCTCTTTTCGCTTGCTAATTCGATCGCGCCGCGAAGATGTCGGCCAGCCAATCGTGGGTGTCGTCGGTTCGAACCAATTGTGGATACCGAACTCCTTGCGCGTATTCAAATTGCACGTTTTGAAAACGATCGCCGTCGATAACTAGTAGTTCGATTTCTCGCGTCTCCACGGTTTGTTGCAGCGCTTGTTCGAACCGTTCCTTGGTAAATTTTCGGCCGTTCACGCCTAGGACTTCCATGCCTCGAGCCAACCTTTGCTGATCCGCCGGACGACCTGGCGTGATGGAACGAATCTTGTTTTCTTCGTCGATGGTCAGCCCCAAGGAGTATTGCGAGTAGATGCTTTTGCTACGTTTTTCGGCTCGCTTTACACTGTTCGGCTTTTCGTCCGTAAAAGCATAACGATAGCCCGCTAACTGGATTCCTTCCAAATTTAATTCATCTTGCGGTTGATGAATTCGACGATCGATCAAACCTGCCCAGTCGAATGGCAATACGGCGTTGAGCGTTTCAATGACTTCCTTCAATTCGAACGGCTTGACCGCTTGCCGACCGACATCCGCTGCGAAGAAAGTTCGACAGAAGTCGTCCAGCGATTTCGCGCCGTTGGTCGCTTGTCGAATTCGCACGTCGATTTCTAGCCAGAAAAGAGCGCCTTCATCGTAATAATCCTGATTGCGTCGCAGATCGTTCCAACTCTTGGAACCACCTCGTAACGTTGCGGCGGCAATGGCTGTGTCTTCCAGCGAACGCCATTGACGACCCTGCCGATTCGCCAAGTAACCAATGTCACTCGCCATGTTTTCCAAATGCTGATCGTGCGGCACTAAACCGGAACGAATCGCCAGAACTTGTCCCAAATATTGCGTCAAGCCTTCGTAGATCCACAGCAATTTGGTTTGCTTGACCGTGTGTAGATCATTGCGATACATCCCCGATGGGCGACGATACTTGCCGCACCACGCATGCACCAATTCATGAGCCAGCAGGTAGCCCGAACGGCTGTCTTGCTTCTCTTGGTCGATCAGCCCGTCTTGATCAATTCCGTTGAGCGAACAGGACAAGTGTTCTAGCCCCATCCCCGGAATCTGATCACTGCATACAACCAGAAAGTGATATTCGGAAAAGGGTGCACCACCAAACATCAGAGCCGCTTCCGCCATCAGTTGGTGGTACTTGTTGGCCAACGTTTCGTCAAAGGCCAACGCTTCTGCGGCTTCGGAAACAAAGTGGAACTGTGTGTTGGGAAAACCTTCCGTTTGTACTTCTAGCAAACGATAATGCCGGCCAGCAACCAACGGAGAATCGATCACGTTTTCCAAAGTATCTGGCTGGAAAAGAACCCAGCCTTCTTCACTGGACTTGGTTTCTAGCGAAGTTCCAAACTGCCAACCTTCTGGAAGTTTGACGCGAACCGCCGCCTGAGCCGAACGTATATTCCAACCTTCCGGATAGACCACACACGTGTTGAAGTTGATGGCCAAAGCGCCGTCACTACCAAACGAATCGACTCCCGTGGAAACTCGAGTAGGCTGATTGGTAATGTAAGTCAGTTCGACTGAAATCCGTTCCACGCCTTCAGGCACGCTGACGTGAAAGCGATACATGTCGTCATCGTCGCGCCGCCAGAAAATTCGCTGACCCGATGCCGACTTCACTTGGAAACCGCCGATGTTTCGAATTTGTTCGCCGGGGCCATGGATCCCGGGAATCCATTTGGGATACCACAACACCAACGGACCTGCGGAAACAGGCAAGGTGATGCGGCTGGTCAACAGGTGACGATCCATCTGCGATGCGTCGACTTCCAACTGCATGTGCTGGGCGGCTACACGATTGTCTTGAGCGGAAGCAAACGTTGCAAACCACGGTAACCCGCTGATCGCCACCAGAAAGAAGACTGAGTTCCGAAATTGTGTCTGAACCGAGTGAGAAAAGACTGCATTCCGAAATTGTGTCTGAACCGAGTGTAAAAAGACTGAGTTCCGAAATTGTGTGCGAACCATCGACCGTGCTCCCTTGCGTTCTATCCCAGAAAAAGGCTATCCCACATTGTGATAGAAACGCGATCTGATCGAAAGGAGCGAATTCGGCGGCTTGTTCAGCTGCGTGAACTTTCGTGACGGCCGAATTCGGCGTTGTCAAAGAATTCGATTTCGCCCGAACGGACGTCATACATGGCGCCCACCACTTTTGCTCGTCCTTCTTCGACTGCTTTTCGAATAATGGCACTGCGTTGCGTAATTTCTGCGACGGTCGTCAAGACATTGCGTTTGGCTACTTCGTCCACCACCGCTTCCATTTGACCGTTGGTTTCGACGCTCAGCAGCTGACACGTTTCTTCCGCGACGGACGGCGCGATTTCGTTCACAATAGATTGCAAGTGATCGCACCCCGTCACCGTTTTCGCATCCAGGTTCTTGCACAACAAATCGACCGCTGCCGTGACCGCTCCGCATTTGGTGTGTCCCAACACCAAAATCAGTTTGCTGCCGGCCACGCCCACACCGTACTCCATGCTGGCCAACGACTTGGTACCAATCACGTTTCCCGCGACGCGAACGCTAAAGACATCACCCAAGCCTAAGTCCAGAACCAACTCCACGGGGACTCGCGAATCAATACAGCTAAGCACTACGGCCAGCGGGTTTTGGCCTGCGGACGTGGCGTCCACTTGCCGGCCGAAATCCCGAGACAACCGTTCGCCCAGACGAAAACGACGATTCCCTTCCTTCAAAATGTCCAACACTTGATCGGGCGTCAGCTTGTCTTGAAGTTCTCGAGTAGAATAGTCGGCAAAGACGACGTCATCTTGCAGCTGGTACTTCTTCTTGAAGCCACGCAGGCTAATCTGGACACCTCGCGAAGGTGCCGTTTCCTCTTTGAATTCGCGAATCAAGCCTAACACATCGGGATCAATGTAGTCCGTACCCGTGGCGTCGACCAAGATCTTGGCGCCGGGTTGAGCGTCGTGAAAGATTCGCACCAAACCGGCGCGGTTCAAGAAACTAACTTGATTGGCCAGCTCAATATGAGTGACATCGCCGTCCAAATGGGTCTCTACAATGCGGCGGATGGGCGATCGCAAGTTACTTCGCAAGATGAAGACAATGGCCACACACAGTCCCACGACAATGCCAATCAGCAAGTCGGTTCGCACAATCGCCACCAGCGTGATGATAAACGGCAAGAACTGATAACGTCCTTCGCTCCACATCTGTCGAAACAGTTGAGGACTGGCCAGTTTGAAACCCGTGACAATCAGGATGGCGGCTAATGCGGATAGCGGAATCAAATTCAGGTAGACCGGAAACAGCGCGACGCATACCACTAACAAGATACCGTGAAAAATGGCGGCTCGTTTGGTGCGTCCGCCAGCGCCCACATTCACGCTACTGCGCACAATGACCGACGTCACGGGTAAACCACCAATCAATCCGGCCACAATATTGCCAGCGCCCTGAGCAATCAGTTCTCGATTGGCAGGCGATTGCCGTTTGAGCGTATCCAATTTGTCTACGGCTTCTAAGTTCAGTAGGGTTTCCAGCGACGCCACAATGGCCATGGTGACACCCGCGTAATAGATGGCAGGGTTGAGCCACTGCGAAAAGTGAGGCGTTCTTAAGAAACCGAAAAATTCATTGGCCGAACCAGCGACAGGCACTTGCACCAAATGTGATGCTTCTACCAACCAGGCCGAATCGGTGAGGAAATGATCGAATCCCAATTTCATCGCCACTCCGGCCAGCACCACTACCAACGGTCCCGGAATGACCAAGCCTTTCAGTGTTTTGCTGCGGTTCCACAAAATCAAAAGTATCAAACAGCTGATGCCAATCGCCATCGCTCCGGAATGGATTTCACCTTGAAACAAACGCTGCAATTCGGAAAACGGATTTTCGCCGTCGGGCTGAACATAGGACATTTCGCCTTCAGGATCGGTATCATGGCCCAGCAAGTGCGGAATCTGTTTCAGAATCAGAATCACGCCAATCGCGGCCAGCAAGCCTTTGATCACACTGGACGGGAAGAAGGCGGACAACGCACCGGCTCGTAAGACCCCCAACAGTACTTGCAAGACGCCGGCCACAACCACGGCCAGCAGGAATGCTTCAAAGGTTCCTAACTTGCCAATCTCGGCCGCCACAATCGCCGTCAACCCGGCCGCCGGACCACTCACGCTGGTATGCGAACCGCTGATCATACCCACAACCAAACCGCCAACGATGCCGGACAACAACCCGGACATGGGGTCGGCACCAGACGCCAGAGCAATGCCCAAACACAGTGGCAATGCAACCAGGAATACGACCAGTCCCGCCGTGATATCTCGTCCCAGGTCGCGAGTAGAAAATACTGACGGATTTTGAGCATTCAAAGTTGTCTTGTTCATGACAAAAAGTCTCGTGGGGGTGCAGAATCGGCGACGCTTTCGTTGCGAACAACGGCGTCCAGCTGGTGCAAGTTGAAAGAGATGCGCAGAGCGAGCGCAAGCGATTAACAGCGCTGCGGTGCCAACAGCCCATTGGGCCAACGATGCCCCGACAGCCGATTCGACCGATGGGGAATGCGAACCATCAATGTTCGCTGGGCAAAGGGAACCGGCGCCATGGCCGCCGTGTGGGCTTCGGTTCGTTCGACTCTGCCTTCGAATGAAGCGATCTGAGCCGCTTCAACATCCTCCGACACCGGTTCGGATTCTGATTCTGTCTCTACTTCGGTACACTGCGGGCACGCCATGGCGACCACACTGGAACTACTCAGCGAAGTCACCAGCAGCGCAACCATCCACGCCCAAACAGGAAATCGAAATCGATTGAATAGAGTCAGGTGATTCAGCATTAGAATTCACGCCACGGCCACAAAAATCCAGGCTTTTAGAATACGGCGCCGGCCAAACCAGTCAATAGCAGAAACGGGCCGTTTGGGGTTGTCGGCGAGACGATTGGCTTGATCTACACGAAGCCCAGGCCGTTCGCCTATGTTTTTTTGAATAGGCAGATAATTTCTGCTGCAGGTATTCCACTACGTTCAAATTCCGATCGGCAACGCGGACGTTTTAACTCAGCATGCTCTGTACCGAAGCTTTGACGCCTTCTTCAATGATGCGTTCCCTAGAGGTCGCGGGCTTCCAGCCCAGCACTTCTCGCGTGATACTGCAATCGTAGTAGGCGCGGTGCGCGCGCGAGTTCCAGTCTCGATAACTTGGTACCAAACGGTATGGATGCTTGACGGCAAACTTGGCGCCCTGCTTCAACGCGTCAACCAGAAAGTGACGCCAGATCGGCGTTGGAATCGTCTGAATCTTGATGCCGCTTTTCTGAGTGACAATTTCGGCATATTCGCGCGCGTTAAGGTAGGGTTCGTCAATCAAATTGAAGGCTCGGCCAAGAATTCTATCTGGTTCGACATCCATCGCCAGAGCCAAACCTTCCGCGACATCTTCGACCAAAACCAGTGGCAGTTTGTTGCGTCCGTCACCCCAATACTGCACCACATTGTCCGATTGCCACATGCCCACACCCCAGTGCGCCGGCGGGCACCCTTTGCCAATGACAACACCGGGACGGAAGACCGTCAGAGGAAGACCCTGGTTGCGATGCATTTCCATCAATAGATCTTCGCACGTTTTTTTCGAACGAGCGTAGAGATTGCGATGTTGGATATTCGCATCCAGCGGAGTGTCGCAAGTAATGGTGTCACCTGCCTTGGCCGAATAATAAGAATCGATGGTGCCGGTGTAGATAAATCGATGGACGCCGGCCGCAAGCGAACGTTCCGCAATGTTCTTTGTCACCAGGACATCGTTCGTGTAGTATTCATTCCATGTTTTGCCGTCTGCCTTGGCGAGATCGTAAACCGTATCTATGCCTTCCAATGCTCTGTCAATAAAGGCCGGATCGGACAACGAACCTTGCACAAGTTCGACTGGCATGCCAGCCAATGCAATATTACCGGCATTCTGATTTCTGCTGACAACACGAACGCCATACCCGCGATCGACCAGTTTTTGTACAAGATATTTGCCAATGAAGCCGGTTCCGCCAATCACCAGTACGGACGGTTTGCTCAGCGGCGGCACGACGGTCCAAACCTTTTCACGGTCGGGCTGTTCGAAATCAGCATCTTCGGCAATTTTTTCACACCACTCGATGACGCACGCACCGAAGTGGCCGTCGAGTCGGCGATCCATTTGTGCGGCGTCTAGATGGGCATAAAACGCATGGATGGCGCGTTCGATGCTGAGTCCAAACGGATTGGCAGCCGGACGTTTCTGCAGTGTGCTGATGATGTTCTGTCTTAGGTTTTGACGAGCCCCTTTGGCAATTTGCTTGGCGACATTCCTGGCCGAGACAAAATTGTTCCATACCAGGCTATAGCGGCTGGGAGTGTCGCGGAAATAGATATTGCGTTCAAAATCGTATTTGCCAGTACCGGCCGAACCACGCACGGAAACGCTTTTGTCGGTGTACCCGGGAATCAACGATAAACCGATTTCGATTGCGACATCGTTCTGGAAACCGTGTACCTGCCAACGGCGATAAGCGCGTTTATTGCCTGGCATATCGATGGGACGCGACACCGTCGTATGGATCCTGTCCGGTGTGCCCAACAAATCCAAGATAAAGGCAGTCGTGTGCGAACCGAGTTCGAAAATCAGATTCTTCGGCTCGTTCAACATCCAGATGTCGAACGGACCGAACTTGAGAAATCCCAGCATGGCGAACCAGTGCACCGTGACCTGATCGAGTTGTCCGAGTTCGCCGGAGCGGACGTCGCTGTACAGCTGTTCGTAACTGGGCAAAAAAAGAAAGTTGTGATTGACGCCAAGTTTCAGCCCTTTGCGTTGGGCTAAATCGGCGATGGCATAACAGCTTTTCGAATCGACACCCATGGGCTTTTCTAGAAACACGTGCGTGCCCGCTTCCAGAATCTTCTCGGCCATGCTGATGTGAAAATTCGGCGGTGTAAGAATGTGAACGGCATCGAGTTTGAGCTGGAGCATTTCGTCCAGATCCGTGAAAACATGCTGAATGCCGTATTTGTTGGCAGCGCTTTGTGCACGGCCTCGGCTCAAATCACAGATTGCCGAAATCTGGACACCGGGACATGTTTTTAGGGCACTGGCGTGCGAATCGCAAATGTAACCTGCTCCCAGCAGTCCCACTTTTCTTGTCGTACTCATGAATAAATCCTTGATGCCGATCCATTACAAGAATGTGTCAGCCGGAATGGGGCTGTTTGTATTCAATGATTTCATACTTGCCTCGCCATCTGTTGAGATGGAATTTCAGCAAGCCGATGAAGTTGGCAAATTTGGCCAGCAGATTGTAGCGGCTATACAGCAAAGCTTCTGCCGGACTATCTCCCACGCTGCGGCGAAACTTGTAAATTCGGTAGCCCAGCAAACCATAGCCGCTCAGCAACAAAAGGCTCAGCCCCTTCGTTGGAACGAGTCCGATCAGGATGATGGCCGGAATGATGGCACCCCAGAACCAAGTGCTTTTTCGTTCGCGCACACTGTCCTTTGCAGCCGTTCGGCCATTGAGAAAGGCTCGATGACCAATGGCATGGCCCGCTCGCACCGCACGTTTCCACCATTGGATGAAACGCGTCATTTCGGCATCGTGCGTTGCCATGTGGTGATCAATCTTGTCGACTTCAAAGCCGGCCAGTTTCATGCGAACGCCGAGTTCCGAATCTTCGCCGGCAATCACTTCCGGATTGAAGCCATTCAACGAATCCAACACATCGCGGCGAATGATCGAGATGCCGCCAAAGCCACCGTAGTCGGTGATACGCCCGACGGGTGAGCGCCATTCGAGCGCGCACAACTTGTTATAAGGCGTCAGATTTTCGTTTTTTTCGTGCAGATGGCCGATCACTGCGGCTGTCGTTGGATCTGCAGAAAACTGTTTCAGTGCGGCTTCAATCCAGCCAGGCGCCAGCTGGCAATCACCATCGATGAACTGAACATATTGAATTTGCGGATGTAATTGCAGAAGTCGTTGATAGCCACTGTTCCTAGCACGAGCAGCCGTGAACGGCGTGTCCATGTCGAGCGCAACAACCTCCGCACCCTGGCTGCGAGCGATTTCCACACTGTTGTCGGTGGAAGCGGAATCCACATAGACAACTGGCAAACCAGTTGGTGCCAGAGAATCAAGGCACGCTCGCAAACGCTGTCCTTCATTTCTGCCAATTGCCACAATGCCTGCTGCGGTGTTCACGAATGTTATCTCAGCGAGTTGCTCGACGCGGGTTAGATACCCGGTAATTTTTTGTGGGCATTATACTCAAAGCTGTCTCCGCCGACTGGCGTCACTATCGGACGGTCTGGAAGGCACCGAAGTAGCCGGTTGTTCCTACGTGGACGCTGGCCAATGATTTGGCGTGGGTGCGGTGAAAGCGATTCGTTCGTGCGTTTTGGGATGTTCAAACTCAATGCTACGCGAATGCAGTGCGATCGCCGCTGCTCGTATGTCTTCGGTCGGTTCGCCAAAGGGTATTGTCGAACCATATTGCACGTCGCCCCAGACCGGATGATATCGGCAGGACGCTTGCAAGCGAATCTGATGCGTTCGCCCCGTTTCCAGCTGGACGTTCAATAGTGAAAACGTTTGACCCGCCAGCTCCCTTCGCTCGATTACTTGGTAGTGCAATACCGCGGACTTGGCGTCTTTGTGATCGGCCGTGACGATTTCCGCGCGAGCTTCCCCAGGAATTTTCCGCATGGTATCTCGCCAACATCCTGCGTCCGGCTGCACGTCTCCGGCCACCCACACCCAATACGTCTTTTGAATCCGACGCTGCTCGAATTGTTTGGAAAGGCCTCGAGTAACTTTGCGGCTGAGCCCCATGACCATCACGCCCGACGCCGGTCGGTCCAAGCGATGTGGCACGCCGACGTAGATGGGCCGAGTGGCATCGTGACAGGTTTCTCGCCACTGTCGAACTCGCAGCTCCATGCTGTCGATCTCAGGCGGCGCCTGCGTCAACACGCCTGCAGGTTTGTTAATGACAACCAACGATTTGTGATGGTAAAGAATTTCAGGCAACAACGTGGCAGCTCGTTTGAAAAAGACAACGGATCACAATTACGAATTCGATTCGTCTGTATTGTCGTCATTTTCGGCTTCCGAATCAGGGGGCCAACGACCCGCTTCGCGTAAAGCTTGACGAAGCAGGTAATCGACCTGGCCGTTCACACTGCGCAATTCATCTTCGGCCCAACGACGCAACGCCGCCAGGATTTTGGGGTCTGTGCGAATGAGAAAGGATTCGCGAGCCAACGAATTGGCCTCCTGATAAAACGGAATGTGATTAAAAACGAAAGCGCGAACCCACGTCGATTTGACTAGGTTCGCGCCATGCGGACTAACACTTGTCTAGTTGTAAAGCGTTCCGGTATTCACCACCGGTTGCGTGTGACGATCACTGCACAAGACGACCAGTAGGTTCGAGACCATGGCGGCTTTGCGTTCTTCGTCCAGACTGACGATTTCTCCTTCGGCCAAATGGTCCAAAGCCATCTGTACCATGCCTACGGCTCCTTCCACAATCTTGGTTCGCGCGGCCACCACCGCTTGTGCCTGTTGGCGTTGCAACATGGCGGCTGCGATTTCCGGCGAATAAGCCAAATGACTAATTCTGGCTTCAATCACCTGAACGCCGGCCTTATCCAATCGTTCTTGAATGTCTTGCTGCAGTTGATCACAAACCTCCACCGTGTTACCTCGCAGAGATACTTCGTGGTCTTCGCTGTCGTACGGATGACGGCTGGCAAGATTACGAAGGGCGGCTTCGCTTTGCACGGCAACAAAGTCTTCATAGTCATCCACTTCAAACATCGCTTCGGCCGTATCAACAACCTTCCACACAACCACGGCGGAAATTTCAATTGGATTGCCGTCTCGGTCATTCACTTTGGACGGACGACCGGCGGTACGACTCTTATGTTTGACGATCTTTCCCGCCGCATCTTTTTCTTCGGGCGAAGTAATGGCACCCGTTTCAAAATTGCGAATACGCAGCGAAATTGGCTTCTTCGAAAAGAACGGATTCACCCAGTAAAAGCCAGATTCGGTGACCGAACCTTTGTAGTCGCCAAACAGCAATAGGACTCGCGCATTGTTCGGCGCCACTGCCATGAACCCGCACAGCATCACGACGCCGACCAGCAATGCTAAAATCCCGGCAAAGACCACCACACCACTCTCGGAACTGGCCCCAATCACAATGCCACCAATCCCGGCCGCTACCAGCCCCAGACAAATCACCAACGCCAACCAACCCGAACTTGCTTTGAACTTCGTTTCTCGAATCATCAACTCACCCTTTGCTTCCAGCGAGATTTCACATCGATATCGCGATGATATCACTTTGATATGCATTCGCCAAGGTCGGTCGGTTCTTGGGTTTGATGGCGGAATTCTGTTCCCGAAATTTTGGAGACCAATTCGGGTTGGCGATTTCGCCGTAGGGACGTTATGTTTCGCAATGATCAAGCGAAATTTGTCCGTTTTTGGACGCAAGAAAAAGGAGTTCCGCGTGGCCGAACAAAACAACGACAAAATGGCGGATTTGGAAGACGATCGCTTCACCCCGGAAGAAGCTCGGATGGTGATCAAGATGATAGAAGATGTGGAACGAGAAGAAGCGGACGAACTGGATCGAAAGAAAGATCAGAAGTCAGCGTGAAACGATTGGTATCTGCGAAGTCCATCGCACGCGCCAGGATTGCGGACCAGTGCCAACACGAACATGATCGCTGCGAAGAGACAAAATCGGCGGCGAGGCGTCTATCGTTAGACGCCCGCGCGCCAAGTTTCGATTCGGCGAATTAGCTTGCTTCGCCCAGTTTGCAGCATCCAGCGGAATCTTTGACCAAGCCACATTCAGCACATTTTTCGGCATCTGTGCTGCAGGTGTGCGCGCCGTCGACGGTCTGTCCGCAGTCGGCACAAACGTCTTGGCCGTTGTTTTCCACGTGCTTGCAGCAAAGAGCGGATCCTTTGTGGAAACCGCAGTCGCAGCTTGCCACACTGTCGTCACAGCAAGCGTCCGAACCCTTCACTTCGCCGCAAGTGCCGCACAATATTGTGGACGTGGCACTAACTTCGGCCGTGGTGGTGTTCGCATCGCCACCCGATTCAGCCGGTGGATTACAACCTGCGAATACCGCGAATCCTAACATCGCCAACAAGGCAACTACATTCTTCATTTGAAGTCTCCTTCATACCCATGGTTACTTCTGAAACTGGTCCGGCAGCAATCCTGCCGCAACCATCCGTCCTGCTAAACTGCAAGACCAAGCTCCAATGTAGCTGATTTTCCAATCGTTAAAACCGGACTAGACATCGCTGCACCAGAACACCAAGTCCGATCGACCTGGCTGCTAGCATGCCGTGACCAAATGCTAAAAACTACCGACTACAACGATTGTGCCGGGGCATTTAATTGCGGACTCGTTACTCAGAACAGCGCAAATGGGTGCCGAAAGAGCCGTACCAACGATTCTTCGGAGATGCGGCCACCATGTCGGCGAACTTCTTTCCCCTCCACCATATATACGAACGTAGGAATACGGCGAATTCGATACTTTTGGACCAAATCAGGATTCCTGTCGTACAAAATTCGTTCGAATCGAAAGCCCTTGTTGCGAACCGCGGCGACCGTCGCGTCTACTCGTTGGCAACCTCAGTATCGCTTGGCAGTGAAAAACAGGACTTTGCCTGGTGTCGTGTTTGGATCAACTGTATGAACTTCAACAATCTGGTCCCAGTTCATAGCGACTGCGCCAATCACAGGAATAAAAAACGCAACGGCGCCAGCTATCACGACTTGCGGATTCAACATCATGAGACCTCGACATGACCAAAGAAAAGGATGTTTGCGCAAACCTAGTACTCGTTGGCGCGTTGGTCAAATTTCAGGCCCACCTGGGAAAAAGAATACAGTGGCGACAAACGTCCAGCCTGCTACGCCAGAATGTCAGAAATCACGTGACCATGTACGTTGGTCAGGCGACGTTGGATGCCGTTGTGATAGTATGTCAGGCGTTCGTGATCGATACCCAGCAGATGCAAAACCGTTGCGTGATAGTCATGCCAATGCACTGGGTTTTCCACGCTCTTCCAGCCAATTTCATCCGTGGCGCCATACGCGAAACCAGATTTCAAACCCGCACCGGCCATCCAAATAGAAAACCCATACATATTGTGATCTCGGCCCGTTCCCACCACATCGGCATTCGACTGAGCAAACGGAGTGCGACCGAATTCGCTGGTACACAACACCAACGTATCTTCCAACATGCCTCGTTGCTTCAAATCCGCAATCAACGCGGCAATCGGCTGATCCAACCGCACCGCTTCTCGGTTGTGGTTGCGAATCATATCTTCGTGTCCGTCCCAATTGATTCGAGGCGAACCGAAGGAACCGCCCGAAAACAATTGCACAAAACGCACGCCTTGTTCCAGTAACCTGCGAGCCAACAAACAGCGACTGCCAAAGTCCGCAGTCACGTCATTGTCTAAGCCGTACTGCCGCCGCACTTGCTCTGGTTCACGACTCAAGTCCGTCACGCTGGGCACCGCCAGTTGCATCTTGGCGGCCAGTTCGTAGCTGCGCATCCGAGCCATCAGTGCGTCTTCTTCGCCGGTGACGGACAAGTGATTCTGATTCAATTGCTGCAGCAGTTTTCGACTGGCCAATTCTTGCGCATCCGACACACTTCGAGACGGAAACAGATCGTGAATCACCGGACCTTGTGATTGAAACGCCACGCCTTGATGCTGAGCGGGTAAGAAACCGTTAGACCAATTGATGGTGCCGCCAGCCGGCAGGCCTCGAGCGTCCGGCAGCACCACATACGAAGGCAGCTCGTCTGTTTCACTGCCCAAACCGTAAGAAATCCACGACCCCATCACCGGAAAGCCGTTCAGGCGAAAGCCCGAATTCTCTTGAAACGTAGCCGGAGTATGATTGGCAGAATCGGCCACCATGGATCGAATCACGGTCAATTCGTCGGCGACCGTAGCCAAGTGCGGAAACAGATCCGAAACCCACAAGCCCGATTCGCCACGTTGCTGAAAGTCCCAGTCGTTCTTTCGCAACAAACCAATCTGATTGAAAAACGTGGCCGGTCGCTCTTCCGACTGCAATGACTTGCCGTGAAACTTGGCCAGCTCCGGCTTGTAGTCAAACGAATCAATCTGGCTCACACCGCCGCACAAACACAAATGGATCACTCGTTTGGCTTTGGCGGCATGATGAGGACAACCGGCCGCTTCGCCCGGAATGACATCGGCGCGAACCGATCGATCTTGCAACAGCATCGATGCCAAGGCAGTGCCGGTTAACGAATTAGTGCACCAACCCAAAAAATCACGTCGATGCTTTGCCGAGTGAGACATGTTCATAGCGAATTATTTTACTCGAACCAATTTCATAATTCGCCCAGAAACATTCCAATCCTGGACATAAAGATTCCCGTCGGCATCCCAATAAGAACCATGCGTGCCGCTGAAAATCCCTTCGATCCACTCTTCCTGAGGAATATTGTAATTGCCCCCCTTGGCTGGATCGGGATTATGCCCCAGCACAGCCATGATGGTGTTGTTCTTGTCCAAAATCACCAAGCGACCGTGCAAATCGGGAACGGAAACGTAATCACCTTGAATAGCCACCGCCGTCGGCATCCCCAATCCCGTCACAACTTCTTCCATGAATTCGCCTTCCAAGGAATAATGCAACAAGCGACCTTTCGGCTGGTGATTGCGGTCGCAAATCAGCAAGCGGTTGGGTTCATAACGAGTGTCCAGCGTCATGCCATGCGCGGTGTTGAACTGCTTCATGCCGTTCCCTTTTTCACCAAAGTGCATCACGTACTTACCGTACTTGTCGTATTTGAAAATGTGATTGCTGGCGTATCCGTTGGACAAGTAAATGTCACCATTCGCAGCTACGGTGACGGCCGTGGGATTGAATTTGATTTCGCCCAAGCCCGATTCGCTGGGATACTTCAGACGTAAAACCACCTCGCCACTGTGCGCATTGAATTTGATTCCTTCCGCATCGTTGTTTCTGGCGCCATAGATAAACTCCTGGTCTCCTTCCTGACGAATCTCCATGTCATGCAAATTGGTATAGTCGCCGCCCAGATACGACTGGACAACTTTGCCGTCTGGAGTAAACACAAACACGCCAGCGTTGGCACTGGTGTAGATATTGCCGGCTTTATCCACCACCACCGAACCATGAGTGGGACCAATGGCCGAATTCCCGTCGGGCCGTAATCCCCAGCCCGGAACGGTATCAAACGTCATCATGCCACAGCCCATGCGCACCGGCTGAACCTCGTCTGCACGAACCAATGTCACTGCCGACAACAGCGTGAACCAACAAACCAACTGGGATCGAATCATCATCTGCAAAAAGTCCTTGTGAATATTTTTGTTTCAAGCGAAACGTCTAATCAATCATTCCACATTTAAAGTAACGTCTCATGTTGGTAGTCCCGCCTTCAGGCGGAAGGAAATGGCAGACGTTCTTTCCGCCTAAAGGCGGGACTACGAACCTTCTAGCTACGAACCTTCACGGTACGAACGTTGAAGCGATCGCGTTATGCACCTTGACGTAATGCACTAGATCGCGAACTGCGCCTCGAACGACGCTCAAGTATCGCTGATTCGAAACCTGATTCCAAGTCAGACGACGCGTGAAACTGCCAGAAACCGTTTCGCTACGAATTAACACCAAACAATTGGCTCACGTCCAATGGCCATTCGGGAAACGCAGCCGGTGCCATCGAGTTGCCAAGATGGATTGTCTGCAACTGTGAATATGCACCATCCATCGGATTTCGATCAACTTCCAGACACTGGTCGTTACATTCACAATCCAGTACTCTTGTATTCCAGCTGCCGCGTAGAGCGGACCTTTTTCCTTTCGGTCACTTTGCAACGTGGAATCGGCAACTTCTATCAGCAGCAAAACGTCCGCCGGTTCGGGACGCTGGCGATGGTAATCTCGAGCCACCATCCACGCGACATCAGGAATGGTCAGACTATCCAACGCCGGAATGCCCAACGAATTTTGAATTCGGATTCGCACTTGATCTCGAGGAGCCCGGTCCATGCTCCAATACATCAGCTTGTCAACTATATCTTCATGAGGCGGATTGGGCGGGTTCACTTCTCGCATCTCTCCATAGATCAATTCAATCCGCTGATTCGCGCGTTCGGCAAACACGCCCGCTTGTATCATGCGGTCAAATTCAGGCACGCTAAATCGGACAGTAGTACTCATGAAAACCTCCGACCCTATTCTACATCAACCAGCCTGATTTCCAAAGCAAGTAGCACCGGCTCTGCCCTGCCAGTTACTATGCCTCATTCCGGCAGTTCGGCCAGACGTTGCCGTAGTCGGCGTAGCACTCGAGACTTCGCTTGATAGACACTGGCGGCGGACAAGTTCAATTCCGTCGCTACGTCAGACGCCAGTTTATTTTCGACGGTTGTCATCCAAAACGCTTGCCACGTTTTTGGTTCGAATTCAGCGCGAACCGAATCTAACACTCGACGATGGATCGTTCCGCCGATGCCCTCCGAACAAATGGTCGAATCCAGCGAATCCAATTCGTCCGCTACGTCCTGCATCTGCTGCAGCGCATCCGTTCCGCCTACCGCTGCTTCTCGGTTCGCCCCGCGCCGCAAGTAATCTCGCACTCGGCTCCTGGTAATCGTGGCCAACCAACTGCGAAAACTCCCTTCTTCCTTCTGTCGTTCAAAGTTTGGCATGCCCTTGGCCACCGAGACAAAAACCTCTTGGACCAAATCCGCCGCATCCGCTTGTTTCACTCCAGACGAACGGCACCAACCGTACACAATCGGCCCGAACGTATTGACCAGTCGGCTCCAGCTTTCCGGATCAAACCGCTTGGCTCCCGCCAACAACCCCGATGACAGCGTTGGATGTTCCGAGCGACCAGGCTGGTTTTCTGCAGGTTTCATGCGTTTTTTTGTTCTTTCCCAAAAATGATGTCAGATGCGTGCGTTCATCTTACCGTAGCCAATCGGTTTTATGTGAGCGTCAAGGCACTAGCCGACGGTGATACGCTTTGTGAGCGTCAAGACGGTGACATGCCAAGGCTTTGCTTGCGTCTTGGCGCTCACATGTAGCGCCCAAACGGCTGGATTTTGACAGCTCAGATCCGTCACTTTGCCTCGCAACTACCGCCGCAACTAATATACTGGAACGTCAGGAACCATATGATGACTGCCACGCAATGTCCAAATCAAGATCAACTGCACGCCCTATCGCTGGGCCAACTGCCGACAGATCA
>JAGQOZ010000558.1:3715-3959 GCA_020426955.1 Planctomycetales bacterium | reverse complement strand
ACGATTCGTCGGATTCGCCCAGTTCTGGGTTCGGAACGTCTACCAACGCCGCACCTCGAGCAACCTCCAGCGGTTTCGGCACCACGTCATCAGAAAGCGCCAGTTTTGGCGCAGCCGGCAAAGCCGAAGGGAAGTACAGCACCACGATTGTCCGCTTTGTGGAACGTCAAATTTCGCAAGGCGACAAAAACAAAAACGGTTACTTGGATAAAGACGAATGGGGATCGATGCGCTGGGGCGGAGG
>JAGQOZ010000558.1:0-3704 GCA_020426955.1 Planctomycetales bacterium | reverse complement strand
AAGAAGCCGACTTAAACAAAGACGGGAAACTTAGCGTGAATGAACTCTGCGAACGCTTGGCGAATCGCGGTTCTAGATCCACCTCGTCTGCCAGCTCGGGTAGCGGCTCCAGTTCGTCTCGTTCGGATCGGAATTCCTCCGGTGGCGATGATGACCGCATCAAACGTTATGCCGAAGGCCTGCTGCAACGCTACGACCAAGACAAGAGTGGCTTCCTGGAAAAACGCAAGGGCGAATGGGAACGGATGCGAAACGCCGAAGAAAACGACGCCAACAAAGACGGCGTGTTGAATTTGAAAGAGATTGAAAACAGCTTGCGATCCTTCAGCCGAGGCGGATCGTCGTCGTCGCGAAGTACGTCCAGTAGCCGGTCGACTTCGTCCAGATCGACTTCGTCCAGCCGAGACGATCGGAGTCGGAGTAGTCGCAGTCGCGATGCACGGAGCGAACAGAATCGAAATGACAGAGGTAGTTCGCGGTGGGCTTCGTATCGCTCGCGTCGAGACCAAGACGACGAATCGGACGAACGCACCAGTTACCGCTTTCTGACGCCTACGGAACGCTTGCCATCTGGATTGCCCGATTGGTTCGCCGAAAAAGATGCAAACCAAGATGGCCAAGTTGCCATGTTCGAATACTCGACCACTTGGACCGAATCCAAAGCCGAGGAATTTGCCAAACTAGACGCCAACAACGACGGCATCCTCACTCCGCAAGAACTGCTCTCGTCCGAAGAAGACGACGATTCAGACAACGATCGACGTCGTTAATTCGCTGTTTTCTATCTTTTGGTTCGCAATCCAAGCCGAAGCCTCATGACCGGTGGCGAAAATGCCACCGGCTTGTAACGACAACGACGAACCGCCGCAGTTGGATTCATTCTCCGGACGGTGAGCGAGATGCTCGCTCTACCAATTAGTCTTCGATAAACCGTTCTAGCAAAATCGTTTGGTCCACATTGTGGTTCTTGCCTTTTTCAAACCCAACCGGAATGGACCGATCGATAATATAGAACGCTCGATCTCGGTTAATCTGCCCCGTTTCGCTCCCTAATTCTCGTCCCAATTGATATCCATCCGGATGTGCTAAATCCGGTGTCGGAATGGCGGCGGTGTTTAACGGATCATTTGCATTCCACGGCAAGACTTCAAAATAGCCAACCGTAATCCACACCGCATACACATTGGAATGCGTGGTGGTCAAATTTCCCAACCGCCGCAGGTCTTGATTCTTAAAGTAGGAATGACGCTCCGAATTGCGGAACACTTCATTGTGATTGTTGTCAAACAGCGGGTCTTCCGAAGGCTGCGGTTTGCCTTGCTGGCCGCCGAGATTTCCGTTGGGTGGACCACCGTTAGCTAACTGCAGGCCCTGATCAGTGCGAAACAGCGTGGTGTCCGTTGGTGCTCGTTCACCAGCCGGCAGCGGAGACAAATCGGATGCCAGAGTCGAACGGAACGGTTGGCTGAAGGCAGACGGAACGGTGGATAGATTGTTACGAGTGCCTTGGCGACCCGCGACAAAATCAGCCCAAGGAAGTCCCGGAGCCACCGCGTCTAATACTCGAGGATCCGTGATCGTATTCACGTTCACTAAACCTGGATTGCGAAACGCGTACACATGGTTCATCGGAGCGACCAGCGATTCCAGATTTTCACGAGTTTCCAAATCAAGCGATCCCGCAGCAACAAGTGAATCGGCTTGGGCCAGAACTTGTGGTGGTGTTCCCGTGGTCCAAGCAAACGACGCCGGTTCCAACCATTCCTTGGTTCCCGCAAAGGGGGACGGAGTTTCTACGAACTCGAACAACCGAATCAGATTTGGCGCATCGCCCGCATCTTCATCGCTGTGCAAGAAGTTCAGCAAATGTCGAAAGGGTGCTCGAGCCTGTTCGTACGAAAGCGCATTTTGATTGGGTGGATTCTGAGGGTTCCTCGCTGGTCGATTGAAACGATAGGGCGAAGCACCATTATCCGTACTCGCTTCGTATAACAACCGCGATGGTGACGAAACCGGTACCTGCATCAATTCATATTGATTCACAAACGGTCGATTGTTCCACACAATCCACGGGAAGGGTTGCATCGGCACATTGGTTAAGCCGCGAGAAACAAATTGTTCCATCGGCGTCGGCAAAGGCGTAGCGGGAACGGGCCAGTAAGTCGAATTCAAAGCTCCGAATGTGTGATGCAAGTTAAACCCAAAGTAGTCTTCGTTTCTGGTTGAATTGACCGGAGCTGTGTTAACAAAACTATTTTGAATCCAAATGTTCTGGTCGCCACTGGGACGATCCGAACGTTCACTTCGTTCTCGAGTACGAAATCGCGTGGTGGCGTTTGGATTTTGGTCTTGAGGATCGAAGACAATATTGGCGTCTTTCGCTTCTTGCGGATGAGCTCGATCATCATCTTCACCATTGAAAACAGTTAGATCCATCGGCATCCAATCGACAGTGATGTACGGATTCACCGGTAGATTAGGCTGGTAGCCATTGGCATGAGGCTGATTGGCTGGATGTCCCACCGGCGGTTCCGGATTCCAGCCCAGGGCTGGATCGGCCAATCGCTGCAAGAAGACGGTCTTAAAGTTCTGCACTAACCCTGTTTCCAAGGGAAGTGCGCCCTGTCGAACTCGAGCCAAATCGATAAACAGATCACTGACCGGATCGCCGTCGGCATTCATCGCTTCATCAAATGGTATGTCGTGCGGCGAGCTATAAGCGTCGTTAGGGACATTTGGTCGAGGTAGATTCGTCGGATTTGGTTCTGGGTAGTAACCCGTATTTACAGGAAACGGTTCGGAGATATTGAACCCAATTTGCCGATCGGGATTGGCTGCGTTCGCCCAGGTGGACGGCGGGTTGGTTTGGGCCACTATCGTCAACGCGGGGAGGTTAATTGCAGGTGCATCATTCACTGCTTGCGTGTTCAGCCGATGCGAGATGGTTGTCCCCGTCAGGTTGATCTGCTGGATGCTTCCATTTGTATTGCCGACACCCCAGCTGATTTCCGTGGATGGCCGAGGACCAACGACCGCGTAGTTTCCGGGGCGAAGGAATGCTGGAGTCGAACGATTCCAAAAGACCTTGTTCGCTTCATAGGTTCCTGCAGCCGGCGCAATTCGAGTAAACCAGACAATGCGTTCGATATCGATGTCCGCCGTCTGATTATGAAGCATGCTCATTTTTTCCGGGCGGAACGACAGCGAATCCAGCATCGCTTGATCATTCAACCGAATGTTGGATAATCCTAAAGGACTCTGCGGCATTTCGTGTGCTTCGGTTATCGCCATTCGCCAAACGGGATAGGGAACATTGCCACTGCCGGGCAAGGCAGACATGCGTTCCAAGTCCAAGACAGCCGTGTTGTTTCCAGGGGCTAAGCGATACAGGTCTTTGGGAAACGCATTTAGCACTGCCGATGGATTGTTGGCCGAATCTTCCAGATAACTACGAGTGCAATACAATTCGACAAACGCGCTTCCCTGAGGAATTCGGTACTGGTCTAAGCTGGCGTCGCCTTCAATCCACATTCCGGTCATGTCATCTTGAATGGCGCGTTTGGCCGCTTCGCCCGAATCATTTTCGTCCATATCAGGTGGCGTTTCATCGCTGGTATCTTTCACTCGCCGATCATGCCACGCCGCGGTTTCGGTCAGCAATAGTTCCGGGTATTCGCAACCCCAGACAATGCGACGTTGCGGCG
>JAGQOZ010000557.1 GCA_020426955.1 Planctomycetales bacterium | reverse complement strand
TTGTTAGAACGCCGCGCGCAGATCACGACGATTCGCCATCTTCCACTCGCCGGCCCTGGCTGCACGTCCGGATGCCTCGCTTCCGAATGAACGCACAGGAGCTGACGGCACTAATGCACTATTTGATTTCAGTGGATCGAAGAACCGCAACGGACCTGCCGCAAGTAGCCGACAATGTCGCGGACACGGCCGTGTTGGTAGCGGGCCAGCGTTTGGTGTCATCTGCCGGTTTCGGTTGCGTCAGTTGCCATATCATCGGTGATTCTTCGCCCGCCAACGCGCCGGTTAACACGTTGGGGCCGGACCTGACTGGCTTGGCGCAGCGGATTCGGCCAACGTGGTTTTATGAATGGGTGCATGATCCGGCCAAACTAGTTCCTCGGATTGAAATGCCGGCCATTCAGCGACCCATCGCCGGCGTCTTGCAAGATGATTTGGATCAGCAGTTGGCCGCTGTTTGGCAGACACTGAATACGGATAATTTGACGCTGCCGCCGATCGATCCGGTGCGAACCGTGCGTCGCAGTGGACAGGCAGCGGGCGAACGTTCTGTGGTGTTGACCGATGTGATTCGCTTGGATGATGGTTCGAAAAGCGCTGTGCGGTTGATCAAGCCCTTCTTGATTGGCTTGCCGAATCGCCACAACGTGCTGTTTGATTTGGAAACGGCTCAGCTTTCCCATTGGAGCGCAGGCGACACGGCGTATCAACGCACGGAAGGCAAAACTTGGTTTTGGACACTGGCCGGCACACCAGTTTGGAATGCGGCAACCGACCAGTCCGATTTACAGTTGCGACTACCGACCGGCCCGTGGTTATCTGCGGTTAAGAACGGACAATTTGTCACCGAGCCGGACGCGTGGCGGCATGCCAACGGTGGAGTGGAATTGGATTATCGGCTGGTGTTTCGAACCGACGAACAGACGGACATTCACGTTCGCATCACGCAGTCATTTGCGCCGATCGGTTCCAAAGATCAGTCGGGATTTCGGCGAAGTTTGCGAATCGACGGGCTACCGACTGGCGCCACCGTCCGCTGGCGAATTGTCGATCAAGTGCGCCCCGGAACAGTTTTGCGGAATTTAACACCGACTCGTTTTCGTCTAACTCATCGCTGGCACGACGTAGATTCAATCATTGACGTGGTTTCACCGCAAGGCACGATTGGATTCGATGATACGGCGGGTATTTTTGCCGTCGATGTGGCGAAGAACAACCAAACCATGCAATTGAAAGCGGATTACCAAATCAATCTATCGTTAGATTCGTTCGCTCCGGAAGCAGATCGTTTTCCGTTGTCCGCGAGCGTCGCTGGTTCGAGTGCATTGCGATTGGATGTAGTACCCGGTTTTGCTGGTCGACGAATGTGGCTACCCGTTTCACTGATGCCCACCGGAATTGCGTGGCGTCCGAACGGTGACATGGTGGTGTCATCGCTGAAGGGGCGAATTTGGACCCTGCGGGATCTGAATGCGGACGGTGAATACGACGTATTAATTCCTACCAGTGACGACTTGCCGGCGCCGTACGGTCTATATGCAGATCAGAAACACGTGGACGTAGTCACCAAATTTGGCTTGGTCCGTTTGCACGATGCCGATCAGGACGGCCAAGCGGAATGGTCGGAAGTGGTGGCGTCGGGTTGGGGCCACACGGCCGACTATCATGACTGGGCGGTGGGTTTGGTGCCAGATGGCGATGCATATTGGGTGGCACTTCCTTGCCAGCAAGATCAACGGACAGTCGAAGCCGCGAAGTACCGAGGTCACGTGGTGCGTTTGGTTCCATCCGACGATGATCCGGACCGCATCTTCCAAATTGAATCGGTTTCTGCCGGACATCGTTTTCCGATGGGCATTGCGCAGAATCGTGCCGGTGACATTTTTGTGACAGACAATCAGGGCAACTACAACCCGTTTAACGAGTTGAATCATGTTCGGCAGGGTTTGCGATTTGGATTCATCAACGCGTTGGACAAGAGTCCCGATTTTCATCCGCCGCTGACGCTGCCCGCCATTGATATTCCTCATCCGTGGACTCGCAGCGTCAACGGGATCTGTTTTTTGGATTCGAAGGATCCGGACGAACCGCAATTCGGTCCGTTCGAAGGACATTTGATCGGCTGCGAATATGACACTCGTCGCCTAGTTCGCATGACCTTGCAACGCGTCGGCGATTCGTACCAAGGCGCCGTTTATCCGTTTAGTTTGCCAACAACCGGCCCTGACGATGATAGCGGTTTGTTGGGACCGATCACGGCGGCCGTTTCGCCAGACGGCGAATTAGTTGTGGGCGAATTGCGCGACAGTGGTTGGGGTGGCGCACCGAATATTGGGCAGATCAGCCGTTTTCAATTCCAACCGGATAAGCTAGGTAGCGGAATTCGCGAAGTCCGTGCGGCGGATGGCAAGATCCAGATTGAATTCTTTGGTTCGGTCGATGCAAAACGAATCGCGAACAAAGACAACTACGACATTGCGTCTTACACTCGAGTTAGCACGCCGGCTTACGGCGGAGAGGATCGCGATCGGCAAACGGAACGGATTCGCAACCTACAATTGGTCTCCGCACGAACCGTCGCGTTGGATGTCGGCGAATTGAAACGTGGCTACGTTTACGAATTGCACCTGCAGCCTATGATCGAAGCTGCGAATGCGTTCTTTCCGGCCGAAGCGTATTTGACCGTGCGATAGATAACCAGCTTGTGCTGCCATTGTTCGTAACGGCGACGCCAGCTCTTTGCTTGTAGTCCCGGCTTCAGCCGGAAATTGACTTCCATTTCCGCCTAAAAGACGGGACTACGAACTTGTCTTAACGTACGGCGCTACCGAGCGTCAGCGGTGACACCGGCCCAATCGTCCGTGCGGAACGGGGTGAGCGGCAAGCCTTGTTGACTGTAAATGTTGCACACGGGGTTGTCTGCCCAAGCGTAGCGAACGGCCACCGGCACCGCCACTCCTTCCGCCGACACTTCGATAGTGTCTCCTTTGACTTCGGCCGTGGCCCAGACAAAATTTTGGTCTTCGCCAGCGATGGCAAATCCTTGAGCCGTTTTGGCGTCCACGGTTCGCAGTCCGGTGCCAATATGGTCGAATTTCAGGATCGCCTTGTTACCTTCCACTGACATTTCTCGAAACCGAGGACTCTGGTGCGCGACGTCCAGCGAATAATCTTCTGCCATGGCCCAACGAGCTAACCGGCGACCGACTTCTTCTTTGTTACGAGGATGGATGTCAGACGCTTCGCCAATGTCAATGATGACGGCTTCGCCAGTGTGAGGCAGTTTGTCCATGGTCATGGTTTGTGCTTCGCGAAGTTCCGCCCAGCTACTTTGCACCGGATCGGGTTGTTCGTCCATGAAGTCAGCCAACTGTACCCAGTAAAAAGAAAAATTGCCCTGCCCCCAATCTTCTCGCCAATTCTGAATCATTAGCGGAAAAAGTTCACGGTACTGGTACGCTCGTCCCGCATTCGATTCGCCTTGGTACCAAATGACACCTTTCACGGCAAACGGCATGATAGGCTTGATGCGACCGTTGTATAGATTTCCGGGACGGTGCTGATTGACCATGGGGCCACGTGGCCACGCTGGAGGATTCGGCAGATCACGCACATCGGTCCCGTTCTTTTTGGCGGCAATCCATTCGGCCTGCCAGGTGTCAAATAGATCGGCTTCAAACTTAGCGTACGGTTCCGCGTTTTCTGGCTTGGCTTCCGTTTCGGCCCAACGCTCCATCAGTGGTTTGTACAATTCGTTGTCGGAAAAATGGTCTCGGCGAACCCATGCTTCGCACGAAGAGCCGCCCCAGGCATTGTCAATCAGTCCAATCGGCACGTCCAATCGCTGGTGCAATTCCTTGCCGAAGAAGTATCCAACAGCCGAAAAATCAGCCACCGTTTCTGGCGTGATTTCGTCCCAACGTCCTTGATAGTCTTCCAACGGTTTCTGGACGCCTGGCGTGTTGACGG
>JAGQOZ010000556.1 GCA_020426955.1 Planctomycetales bacterium | reverse complement strand
TACAACTTTGACGATGGCACGGTGCTGGATGCTGGGGATTCGCTGGTGGTGACGTCCTTCAATCCGGACAGTCCCGCGAATACTCGGCGGCTAAACGGCTTCCTGGCCCACTATCAGTTGGACGCCAACAACATCCGCATCGTCGGCGGCTACGGAGGCCAGCTGTCGAATTCGGACGACGTGGTTCGACTGGAAGCGCCATCGGATGCCGGAGATCGAGTAGTGGACGAAACGCTTTACGATGACTTGGCGCCATGGTCTACAACGGCGGATGGCTCGGGAAATTCACTGCAACGACTCGCCGGCACGGCTAACGGTTTGGCAGCGTCTTCATGGTTCGCATCGAACCCAACTCCTGGAGCGTCTGCTGGCGGCAACCGACCTGGCGACTTCAACGCCGATTCGCTGGTGGATGCAGCGGACATTCAACTGCTGTGTCAGCAGATCATGCTCGGTGGGAACGATAGCCAGTACGATGTCAATGGTGACGGGCAAGTGGATCTGGCGGACCATTCGTACTTGATTGAATCGATTCTGGGCACGACCTTTGGCGATTCGAATTTGGACGGCGTGTTCAATTCCAGTGATCTGGTTTTAGTGTTCCAAGGCGGCCAATACGAAGACAACGTGGTCGGAAACTCCAATTGGTCAACGGGAGACTGGAATTGCGATGGCGAATTCAGCAGGGCCGATCTGGTTGCGGCCTTTCAGGCTGGTGCCTACGCAGCGTCCGCCACGGCAGGCAACGTGGCAGATCCATTGGCGTCAACGATGGACCTACAAGCAATTGCGGCGGCTGACGTCAACCAACCAATGTTGATACAGCAATATCGCAAGAAACTTGATCGCGGGTCGGCTGACCAAGTTGTTGACGAATTGGAACATTCGGTTGAAATGAAACAACATGAAGTTGTCGATTCCGTATTCGGGAATTGGTATTAATCGGGCATTTCTCGACAATTCGCCCATCCCCTGCCTCTCGCACGATTCCGAGCGAGGGGCTTTTGTCGATTTGTTCGACACGACATAATTCCGACCGCTCCTGTCGGCGACACACTACGAAGTTGGCAGGCTATTTGCTGTTGTTGTGCAAGCCGTTCGCAAACCGTGATTTGAAGTCTTTGAGCTATAGGAATAGGCCATGCAGATAGTAAACCTACTTATGGTGGTTTTACTAACGCCTCCCGTCAATTTGGATGATCCGACGACGATTCTGGGATCGAACGAAATTGCAGTCGAACCTTTGACTGATGAATTTGGTTCTGGCTCTGGCTCAGAAGACGAATTTGAACGGCGTCCCGGCGATTTCAACCATGACGATCGGCTATCCAGCGACGACATCGACATTTTGTCTCGTGCCGTTCTGAAAGGGGACTCCAGCCTCCGCTTCGACCTAAACGCCGACGGAAAAGTGAACGAACAGGACCGTCTCTACTGGATCCATTCGCTGAAGCGGACGTTTGTGGGAGACAGCAATTTAGACGGTGTTTTTGACAGTTCAGACCATATTGCCGTGCAACAAACGGGCAAATTCGGAACGGGGCAACCCGCTGGCTGGTCGGAAGGAGATTGGAACGGGGACGGTGTCGCCGATCTGAAAGACCAGAGCTACGCCGCCAAGTTCAAGAATTATGAAAAACGTCCCAATTCGATCCCGTCCAATCTCACCATGGGCATCCCAGAGCCGATCGGACTGAGCTTACTGGGACTAGGCGCCGTTTTGATTTTGATGGGGTACACCTTACTTCGACGTCATCTGGATCGTCCTCATACCGCCTAGCCGATGGTTGATTGCGGCGAACCAGCAAAACGGGTTATTTACTGGGTTGCTCATTTCGCCGGACTTTTTTTCGGCTTAGATCTTCGCGCAGATCCTACCAATTTCATTGGGGATTTTTGACATTGCTGTTACAATCGGCCTAGGTGCATGTGGGGCCGGTTGTTTTCCCCATGTTTTTGAAATTAGATGTGAAGGTGCAAGATGAGGGTCATTGTAACGTTGTCGTTGGTGGTACTGGCAGCGCATTGCCAAATTGTGTTAGCGCAGTCTCGTTTAACGGGAGACACGTACACGTTTTCTTCGGCCAATTTCCCGACGAATATAGGCCAAACAGTGGATCCCGTTTCCGGCGAAGAAACCGATCATGGTTCGGACGCGGTGGAACTACGGTTTGATGGAATTGCCGAAGTCGCCGGCGGAATGCTGGTCAATGAACGCACGTTCGAATGGGATGGCGGTGAAATCATCGGCGAACAGGCGTCTGGCGTCGACGGTGAATTCGAAGCCTATTTGGCTGATTGGGAATTGCCAGGCGAAGTGGTCGAATTTTCGTTCGAAACGCTAGACGGCAATTGGATCGCCGGCAATCCAGCAGGGCAAAGCACATTCACGCTGAAGGGCCTGGATTGGGCCAATTCAGATGCCTTTCAATTCCCGCTGTTTTATCAGACCGGTTTCTATTTCTATTGGACCGTCAATGGTACGCCGGTTAGTTCCTACGAAACGCAACAACCTGATATAGGCCTGTTGGTTGGCCCCCACCCGTTTGATGAAACGGTTCCGGCCGTGACCTACATTGCTTACAGTGCTGGCCAAGTTGACGAAATCACCGATCCATATGAAGGTGGAGTCGATTTCACCTTTGGTACGTCTCAGTTGGACGAAGAAAACGGATCGTACGCGTTGTTGGCGCAAGTGATGAGTTTGGATCCGCTGGGTTCCGGCGCCAATGGATTTCACGTCGGCATGTTGGTCGATCCCCCTCCGGGTGATCCGATCGAATTGACTCCTGGCGATTTCAACGCCGACGGACTGATCAACGTGGCCGACTTCGACATCATGGCGAATGCACTGGCAACGGGATCTCAGGATGCTCAGTTCGACCTGAATTCGGATAGCTCGATCAACACAGCAGATCGCGACACGTTGGTCACGGAATTAGCCAACACCTTTTACGGCGACTCCAACTTCGACCTGGAATTCAATAGCGGTGACTTTGTGGCTGTCTTCACGGCCGGCCAATATGAAGATGGAGTGCCCGGTAATTCCACCTGGGCAACCGGCGATTGGAATGGTGACGGAGAATTCGATTCGGGCGACTTCGTGTTGGCGTTCACGCAGGGCGGATACGAACAAGGGCCACGAACCGGTGTTGCAAGTGTCCCCGAACCATCCTGCGGATGCTTGGCAGCACTTGGCTTGTTGACCAGTTTCGCGTTGATTCGGCGTCGCGGAACCACACGATAAAACTTCGCATTTCTAGATTTGCTGAACCAGAAAACGCTTGGTGTCATTCGGCCCAAGCGTTTTTTTGTGTTTCAACTTCTTGATGCCCGTAATTTCTACCGGACCATGACGTCCCCACACGAACGGCCGCAGACCGCTTTTCCAGTTATTCGCATTGGAGCGTCAAATTCAGGCATTTGTTTGCGGATTCGCACTTGAACGGATAATTCCCGAATTACCATGGATCTTATGGCAGATACATCGTTGTATTCCGGGAGCATCTAATGAAACTTCGAACAAGAATAACCTTTGCCGCTGTGTTGTGCGGCAGCATGTCGAGCATGAACTCGGCATTTGCCACTTACTGCTGCGAGATCACGGCGGTTGATTTCCCCTGTGAAGTACTGGCAGCCGAATGCGGCTCGGTAGAAGTAATCGATTCGTGTGGCTGTGGAATAGCCGAAGCGCCAGCCGTCGTCGCCACTCATACCGTAGCCGCAACCGGCATTGGTATGGGCCACGCACCTCAAAAGATGATGATTTCGAACATGGGCTTTGGTGGCTCGCTGGCCGCGTCGGGTTTTCGTCCGGCAAGCCGTACAATGATGGGTGGTCCCGGGGGCGGTTTTGCAGGCGGTCTCGGCGGCGGAGGCGGCGGCGGTTTCCGCCCAACGTCTACCGTCATCGATCCGACTACTACGACTACGACTACCGGAACTGAAGTAACGACCACGGGGCAAACA
>JAGQOZ010000555.1 GCA_020426955.1 Planctomycetales bacterium | reverse complement strand
GCGGCCCACCATCGACCACTTTCGCGCCCGACAATATCCTCCAAACCATCACCATTGATATCTGCCACCATCATGTCATCCCAGCGAACCGCGTTGGACCAACGGCCCCAACTGGAACTGGACGTCGCACCACTCGGCCCGCGGGTGACCCACAATTCACCTTGCCGCTGCGACACAACTTCATCCACGCCATCCCCGTCGATGTCCGCGGCAAAGACGGCGTCAATATTTTGATTGGGCACCAGATCGTCGTCTTGGTATTCTCGAAAATCATGGCCGTCAAACCAGAGATGTCCGTCGCTGTCTCCAACTTGGTTTCCGGAATGTTCCGCCGCTTCATTCGCTTCCGCATGATTTTCATACAGATCATCACTTCCACTCTCGGCCTCGGCCGTTTCGCTATGCAATTCGCCCAATACGACGCTCGCATCTGCCGCCCAAACTCGTCGACCTTCCAACTGCTCCAACTGCAGGCACATGTTTCGCGTACGAAAAACAATTTTCTTCACAGAATCACCTTGCTTGTTACTTTTTTGCTTTGCCATCAAGAAACATTGACACTTTGTCCATTCCCTTCTCCCTCACCCGTAGACGTCCTGTTTTCACGCCTTCTCCGACAAATTTGTTAGATGAACAAATCCTTAGATTTTGGAGGTAAGTGCACAAATTCGTGTCGCTTGCGGCTCAGGAACCGCACCTAGTTCTGTGTGTCCAACTACATTTCAAACCGGTTCTTGGAGACTTTACCTCAATGCACAATCCAGCTTGCAATTACTTTTTGGCTTGTTTCTTAGCAGCAAATTTGGCATCTGCACCCGTAGTCGCCTGCACCATGTCTATTAGTTCGGTGGAGGCGCCGGAAATTGAAATCGAAATTGAATTTGAAGACTACAACGACGTGACGAACCGAGTGACCTATCAGATCGAGATCGAATCGAGCGTGGTCCCGCCAACGAACACCGCGGTTTGCCAATGCGGAATCAGTTTTGGGTCGGAATTGGTGCAAGCTCCGGAATCGTTCCGAGTATTAAACGCGATTGTCGGTCTGCGCAGGGGAGAAGGAGACGATTTTGATCTCGATTCTTTCTCTGGTTTTGAACCAGATGACGATGTCGCGGCCACCCTGGCCGGCTTAAACGGAACTAACAACGGTTCGACGACGTTCGGATTTAGCACGCCGGTTAATCCGTTCAATCTGCCGCCGCTGCAAGCAGAAGATGCCTTTGTGTTGGGTTTCTTGATCGAATTCGCTCCGGAAGACTTTGCCGCCGTCAATGGCAATCAGATTCAGTTTGCCGCGGGTTCGAACGAACCGGGTCATCCGATCAATCTGTTCCAACGCTATCAGCCGACCTTGAAGCTACCGCCCTTTCGCTTGGACGAATGTGACCTAAACTACGATTTGGTGTGCGATGTTCAAGACTTAGACGTTTTGTATTCGCTAGGAGATTTGGCTCGAGGCTTCGAGCGAACCGACGCCACCGAAGTTTACGACTTGAACGGTGATGATCGGATTGATCGTCGAGACGTACAGGAGTGGCTGAAGAAAGCGGCCGACTTCCACGGACTTGACGACGCCTACGCGCCGGGCGACGTCAATTTGGATGGCGAATTTGGCACGTCGGACTTGATTCAAGTCTTCGTCGCCGGCCAATACGAATCCGGCAACGATGGCCAAACCTGGGCCACAGGCGATTGGAATGCAGACGGCTACTTCGATAGCAGCGACACGCTATACGCCTTCCAAGTGGGCCGATTCAACCCTTCGGCCAACATTCAGCCACTGCCCGAACCCAACACAGCTCCATTCACGCTGCTGCTGGTGACCCTGTGCGGCTGGACTGCAATTCGACACCGCAAATAAGACTGCATTTACGTCTGTCGCCGGCCGACCTTAGGGATGTCCGCCGGCTGATTCGCCTTCCAGAAAACGCAAAGACTAATGCTCACTTACTACTCAATCTGCACCAATTACGCGGGTCCCTCCGGCGAATGCATCCGTACATCAATCACGGAAAACGCTGGCGTGTTTTTCCTGCTGTCGGCGTGATGTCATCGCAGCGGCGATATCCCCTAACACAGAATTCGATTCCTGGGCTGTCGTGGCCCCGTTGACATCGTAGGCGCCGTCCTGAAACGCCAGGACCAGATCGGCAGTATCAAACGAACCGTCGCCGTTCCAATCACCCGCATTCCATTCGACCGGCGGGGACAAAGTATTCGACACTTCGAATCGACCACTTTGGAAAACGGCAATCAAGTCTTGGCTATCAAAGCGACCGTCCAAGTTCGCGTCACCAAACGACGTTCCAATCACATCGTGAATCAGAATTTGCCAGTCGTGGGCATCGGTGACGGAATCGTGATTCAAGTCGAACGCACCAATCCAACCTGCTTCGATCGCTTGACGCATTCGCTGGATATCGGACTGACCGAATTGACCGTCTTGGTCGAAATCGCCGAGTGCCGCGGGGTTCGCTCCAACATGGATCGTGACAGTGACTTCCGCAGAAAGGGACTCGCCATCGGAAACGCGATAAGTAAACGAATCGGTCCCTTCAAAACGATTCGTAGAAACATATTGAAACGCGCCGCTGGCTTGTAACGATAGTTGTCCTGCCGACGGAGCGTTCACCAGCACCGCCGAAAGCGAATCCGCATTGGGATCAATATCGTTTTGTAGCACACCTTGAAAACTGGACACTTCCAACGGCAATCCTTGCTGAGCATCGTACGTATCAGAAAAACCGAGCGGTTCGCTGTTATTCAAACCGGTTTCTTGCCAATACCAATTCCACCATTCGCCCAAAATAAATTGGTCCCAATTGGAAACATCAATGACACCGGCATCCGGAAACTGGTTCAAGAAGTCGTCAAAGATGTAAGGATCGGGAGACTGAATCCCGCCCGGATAACAAAACACTCCGTTCAGATCGGGACATTGGTATTCCGTAGAACTCGGTTCCAACGGATCCACACCGAACGGATCCGACACCACCGACCCGCGAACCAAATATTTCAGCGCGGTTGGATTCTGATTGACTTCGCTTCGCAACGGAATCGTTTGAATACGATACTGTCCCGGCGAAAGCAACACATTGCCAGCCGTTCTGGTCTGTCCGGTAGCCGCTGCCACTTGCGTCAGGACCTTGCCTTCGGAATTGACAATGCGAATCAAAGCACCTTCGCGACTGGCCGCCGTTGTGTCGTCCACCGACAAGCCAAAATGAAACAGCTGAGTAGTTGCGACGTGCAGCGAAGTGGATTCGGCCGAATCAAACAAGCTGCCCGCACTGAATTCTGCGACAGGTACGGTTCGTCCTCCAAAGAGCGCCGTCAGTTGGTAATTCCCGGTGGCAAAACCGTCCGTCGCGTCGGCCGCTTGGATTTCAACAAAGTATTCGCGATCCGGCTGAATTCCTGCGGCCTGCACAATATAGTCGCCGTTGCCATTCACCAAAATGCGACTGGCAACTGCTTGATGCTGATCGTCAAACAACTGCACCAACGGGATCAACTTTCCCGCATCCAGCGAACGCACAGAAATGGTCGCCACGTCGTTTGCCAAGTCCGTCGGGCTTTTGATCTTGAAATAGTCTCGATCCTTATTTCCCGTCAAGCTACCGACGAATTCGTACTTCTGCATACGTCCATAGCCGGCCAATTCCGCGAGTTCCAATGCCGACTCCAAATCGTCGTCCGAATGACCGTCTTCGTGAAAGTACGTCTCTTCGTCCTGATCAAAAAAGTCATCGAAATCATCTACCATCAACCGACGAAGATTACTGAAAACCACTTCGTCCTCGGTGTCTTGGTCAATGACATTCACTTCGTCAAACCGAACGACCAACGTATAACCGCCCACGTCAAACGACGCATTCGAATCTGCTTGGACTTCAATAAAGAGTTCAGAATCGGGCCGCACCGCAATCGAATTCGCTTGATCTCCATTCCAAACGGATCGTCCACC
>JAGQOZ010000554.1 GCA_020426955.1 Planctomycetales bacterium | reverse complement strand
CCGCTAGAAGCGCCGACACCCGCAAGGATTACTTCAATTTCTGCACCAAGAAAACTCTGCGTTCTCGGCGACTCCGCGTTTCTACCTCCTTTCACTCATCAGCCGGCTTCTGGAAGTCGCCCGTACGTGCATTTCCTTTCCGCAGCCACTTGCTGATGCCGTTTCTGTCTGCTGAAATGCTTCTCTTTATAACTGCTGCAATTTTCAATTGGGATGTAACAACGCCGTAGATGTTGCTTTTCAGCGAAGGTACCAAACGCATGTCCGCCTTGTTTCAAATTCACTCGTCGCGTTTTTGCCGGCCGGTTTCTTTCTTCATGGCAACCGCCATTGGTCTAACTACGTCGGCCGCGTTGGGACAGACAAAAGACGCAGTACAGTTTGTGTCGTCACCGCAAGGCATGTCGCAAGTGCTGCGAGTGAATTCGCGAGGTGACTTTTTGGGTGCGAAGGAAGTCTCGCAGGACACGGTCTTGGCGCAAGAACCGTTTGTCCAGTTGGCCGATTCACCGCTGCCGCTACCGTTTCCCAAATTCGACGGATATTCGAATCTGGAACCTCATGCATTGTCAGATCAGCGACACGTGGTTGGCATGATTTCTCGCTCTCAACGCGGCGCAGGTCGCATGCGAGGCTTCGTCTGGGACATTGCCGAATCGAAACAGGAACTCTTAGATTTTCCAGCAACGTTCAATGCCAGTAGCGCGACCGACATTTCGGCCGACGGGCAGCGCATCGCCGGACACTGCGTCGGAGCGGACCCGCCCAGAATCATTCCTTGCGTCTGGGAAAAATCGGAAGGTGCCTGGCAAGTCAATTTACTGCCGGTCGATGCCAACGAAAACACGCTGCTGCCGATCGGGCGAACCGTGATCAGCAGCAACGGTCAATTCGTGGCGGCCTGCACGACGGTAGCGAACAGTGAAAACGAATTTGGCGTACGAGCTCACGAATTGTCCTTGTGGCACTACGTCGACGGAACTTGGCAACGTAAGTCGTTGGCGTCGTTCGCCTGTCGATTGGGTGACGTCAATGACCACGGCGCGGTCGCGGGTAGTCGGAAAGCTCAGAACGGCAAGCAACAAGCGATTGTCGTGGATGCGTCCGGGCAGTTGATTGATTTGGATCGACTTCCGGGCGACGTGACCAACGAAGCGTTGGGAATCAACAATCAACAGACGGTGATTGGCTACAGCGACGATCCGGCTGGTCCCAACGGCGGTCCGCAAGCGTTTGTCTGGCATGCGAATCAGATCCACGAACTGGATTTGGGCGAAGATGTGGCGTTCAGCTACGCTCAGTCCCTTGCGGAAAACGGCCGAGTAGGCGGCTATGCAACTCGAATCACACCAGACGGCCAAGCGTCGACGGATGGCTTTCTGATGCAATTATCACTAGAACCATGACGCATACAAAAAGAATCGCCGCATTGACATTCCGTCCCTGCGGCGATTCGCGATCAAGAAACTACACCAAATTCGAAATCAAATCGTCTTCCACGTGCTGCAGCTTGGACTTGTGCGGTGCATCGTGTTCAGCAAACACGCTATCCACCGCAGCCGCTTGTTGGCGAATTCGATCGACGTTCGTTCGGTTCGCCACCGCCGCTTCCGAATAGCCTCCATCGGCAAACGCCTTCACCAAGTCTCCTGAATCGAATTCGCCATCGCAATTCCAATCGCCATCGGCCCAAGTGGAATTGCCAGGGACGCCGTCTTCATATTCGGCCATGCTGAAGACTTGCACCAAATCGGTCGAATTGAAATCGCCATCCAAGTTCGCATCGCCGTAATGAGTGCCCAGAATGTTGTGAATCAAGTAGTCCATGTCGGCTGGTGACACCGAACCGTCACCATTCAAATCTGCCGACGTGTCGCCCGCATGCAGAGCGTCACACAGCAAATCCACATCGGCGTGCCCAATCGAACCATCGTGATTCAGGTCGCCATTCAAAATCATGTAGTCTTCCACTTCGCCGTCACGAGCGGCACCGGCGGGACCAAGTCCACCGTTGGAGCTGAGACGGAACCGAGCGTATGTGGGACGTGTCGGCGTGGGCAACGCAGTATTCGGCACCACAAACGAATAAGTGTTCGAACCCGCCACCGTCGGTTCGCTGATAACAATCTGTTCTGTTGGGTCCCAACTGCCGTCTTGATTGAAGTCAACCCACGCATCCAACTTGGCGTCCATCGAAGATACCACTTCCACCTTGGCGTCCATGCCGGGCACCAACGGCGTCAAGAAGCGAACACCATCTTCATCGTCGCTGGTCGCATTGTCATCTCCATCCGCCAAGAACGAAGGTGCTCCGTCCAGTTCACCATCAATCTTGCTACCCATGAACAAGTCTGGGTTGATCAGATGCCGAGCACCATTGTTGGCGGCTAATGTCGGATAGGCTTGTCGGGCGTCACCCCAATCAAATCGCGGTTCCGGATTGGGATCTTCGATGATTCGTACCGGATGATCTTCCACTTCTCCGTCAGGCGTGGCGCCGGTGGGCGAAATGCCCCACGGCTGCAAGTTCGTGTCGGTCGTGCTGAAACGCCAGCGAGACATCGTCGGTTCTTGCTGAGTGACTTTGGCCGAAGCGGGCACGGCAAAGTTTAGTACGGTCGAACCGACAGGAATGAATTGCCCCGAAAAGATCTCTTCGGGACCGCCTGGCGCGAACGAACCATCTGCATCAAAGTCAATCCACGCGTTCAGCCAACCATCTACCGACGCCGTCACTTCCACTTGCGCCATCTGGCCCGGAATCAGTGGCGTCAGGAAGTGCACGCCATCTTCGTCGTCCACAGTGTTCGCGTCATCTCGATTGGCCATTGGCGACGGCTGACCGTCCGGTTCGGCATCAATCCGAGTCCCCAGAAAAACATCCGGATTGATTAGATGCACCGGACCGTTGTGAATCTGCAACGTGCGATACGATTCGGGAGCGTCGCCCCAGTCTTGGCGGTCGTCGTTGGGTGGATCTTGAATGAAGGCCAAATGATCTTCCACTTCGCCATTGGGCGTTTCAGGTGATTCGTCGGCTGGATTCGTGGCATCTGGGTTCAACAACTTATGAGTAGTGCTGAATCGCCAACGAGAATACGTCGCTTCGTTCGGACCTGGTTTGGCTGTGGCAGGCACTATGAAGTTCAACACGTTTACGCCCGCCGCAATCGGTTGTGCGGAAAAAACATTCTCCGCGGTGCCGTTGGTCCAATTGCCATCTCGATCAAAATCGACCCAGGCGTTTAGCCAGCCATCGGTAGATGCAATCACTTCCACTTGCGCCATCTGGCCGGGAATCAGTGGAGTCAAGAAGCGAACGCCATCTTCGTCGTCGGAGGTGGTCAGGTCGTCGCCATCGGCGGCGACGGACGGCTGGCCGTCTTTTTCTGGTTCGACCAAATCGCCCAGAAAGACCTCTCTGTCAATTCTGTGACGAGCACCATTGTTGGCCGAAGTCGTAGGGTACGGCCGTTCTGGAGCGTCACCCCAATCGAATTCGCCTTGGTCAATGTCACCGGCCGGACAGATGTGGTCAATCCAAAGTTCTTGGCCACCCACTTTAAACGAATTCACCGTGCCACTGACAATCAATTCGCCCGTTCCGTTTCCGGTGCCGCCGATGACTTGGACCAGCGTACCGCCGATATTCAAACCGTTGACGTCTTGGAAGTCTTCAAAGTTGTGAAAGTCACCGTTTATTTCCAAATTCAGATTACCACCGTATTCGCCAAACGACATGGTCAGGCCATCCACCGGTCCGCCAAAGTCAAAGTGCAGCAGAATGTTGTTGACTTGCATGTCTTGGCCCACTTCGCCCGACATGTTTCCTGGCTCAACTAGCGTAAAACCACCGCTCGTGAAAATCCCGTTGCTCCACTGAAACGGTTCGCCGGTAATCTTGGCTTGAAATCCCGTGGCGTCGGCCAGAAACGTATCGCCGACAACATACCGATCACCAGCCGTGAGGTCTTCAAAGTCAATGCATTCA
>JAGQOZ010000553.1 GCA_020426955.1 Planctomycetales bacterium | reverse complement strand
TCGAAAAAAAGTCGAAGTGTCGCCGTCAGTTGCCACAACGTCGACGGACGAGATTCAATCAGATCCGCGTATTGATGTGATTGCCGCCGACGAGATTTCTGACGCCGGGCTTCGAGCCATCGCCGACATTTTGATACAATACGCGATGAATCAGTAGCCCAATGTGGCAGGAACCGTGTATGGCACTCTTTCGGCAAGGAGCAGACCGTGGCTGCAACGCGAGCTGTCGGATACCTTCGGCGTTCAACCAAGAAGCAAGAGGATTCGCTAGAAATTCAACGCGAGCTCATTCATAGTCTCGCGAACGAGTATTCACTTCAGGTGGAAGACTGGTACATCGACGACGGCATTACCGGTGGTAAGGATAGCCGACCTGAATTTCAAAGAATGATCCGTGATGCGGAAGCAAATGCTTTCGACGTTCTGTTTGCTCGCAGTCGGTCTCGGCTTTCCCGACTGGGGCATCATCGCCACGCTTACTATCTTAGCCGTCTGGAAGAAGCGGGAGTGCGGATCATCACCGTTGACGATGGAGAACTGGAAATCAACGACTTTGGTGCCTTTGTCAAAGAATCGGCCAGTGCCTATAGCGATGCGAAATACTTGGAGGATCTTTCAAAGCTCACCATTGGCGGTCAAGTGCAACGAGCCGTGGAAGGATTTTCCGCGGGGCAACTGGCACCCTATGGTTACGATCGTATGTATGTTGACCGTAGTACTGGGGAGCACGTTCAACGCATGAAGCGAGGCGATGGATGTATCAAGAACCCCAAATGGCGAACGACGTTCGTTCCGTCTGAAAATACCCAAGAAGTCGAAACGGTAAAATGGATATTCAATTCCTATGCCGAGTCACTCATGGGATTTCGCGGAATTGCAGAAGACCTCAACGGACGAGCCGTCCCGTCACCGACCGGTGGAACTTGGCACCAGGGGACCGTTCGAGCCATTCTCAAGAATGAAAAATACGTCGGCGACTATGTCTGGAACAAAAGACGCGAAGGAAAATATGGCCGGGTCGTCCAGGGCCGGGCGGTTTCACGCTCCCGCAAAGAAACTCGGGGAGATACGCCGCGAGTACTTCGTAACGAACGAGACGACTATGCCACCAAGAAGAATGCGCACGAAGGCCTCGTGAGCCGTGAGGTATTCAATATTTGTCAGGAGAAGATGCAAGGGCGAAAAACGCATCAGGGCGTGGTCAGTCCATCATCCGACAAACATTTGTATCTGCTAAGCGGCAAAGTGAAATGCGGCGAATGTGGCGGAAACATGCACGGAAAGAAGACGGTCCGGCGAAAAAAAGACAAGGTTTACGAATATCGGCACTATTTGTGCGCAACCTATGACTGTCGCGGTGCAAATCAGTGCAAGCACAACCGGGTTCGTCACGACGATATTCACCAAATCGTCGTCCGTGAATTGGCGACGGTCCTCCGTGAGTCGCAAAATGTAGAAAGGCTAGAACACCTCGTACAAGAACGGCTTAAGCAACTGGGCAATCCGCCAAATCAAAAAGCTGGACTTCAGCGAGAATTGCAGCAAATCCAGAAGCAAATCAATCGGTTGCTTGACCTCCCGAATGATCTCGCTGACCTAGCCATTGAAAGACTACGAGATCTGAAGAATCAAAAGGAAGCCATCGAAACGAAAATCGCGGCTAGCACAGCTGCACCGAAAGAGCTGCCGAGCGTTTCCAAGATCATGGAAGGCTTGGCAAAACTAGAAAGTCTGCTTCTTTCGGCCGATCAACGACAAGTACACCTGGCTCTACAGCGGCTCATTGACCACGTTGAACTGCATTTTCGGCCTGTAAACAAAGGAAAACGCCACGTCCAAGAACTGGAACATGGCGTTATCTTTTTGGCTCAAGGTAGTTGTCCCGTTGAGCAAGTTGCGGGGGCCAGATTTGAACTGACGACCTCGAGGTTATGAGGCATGATTTTTGAACCGCAATCTTTTGCCGAAATCCCCTGAAAAACAGGCTTTTTCTCGCTTACTTGGCTGATTCTAATGCCCTGCTTGAGCGATTGCAAGTATTAGCAATAATACGCATAAAACGGCGGTTATAGCGGTAGCGATTGAAAACAAGGCGGTACTTACGAAATATGAACGTTTTTCTTAGTTGGTCAGGTGAGCAAAGTCACGGTTTCGCCCTTGCGCTGCGAGAATTTCTCCGCATGGTCTTTCCAACAATTAATCCATTTGTTTCCTCTGAAGACATCCGAAAAGGAAACGCGTGGTCCACCGTGATTTCATCGGAACTCAGAAAAGCAGACAAGGGAATTGTTTGCATAACGCAATCAAATTGCGAGAGACCTTGGCTGCAATTTGAAGCTGGTGCGCTGCAAGTTCGCCATGATATGCCGGTCGTGTATACCGTTCTTGTAGACGATGTCGGCGATCAGCTTCGTGAAAATCCGTTGTCCATGTTTCAACATACGCGAGTGGAGCGTGGTGATTTTTTGAGGCTTGTCAGAGACTTGAATTCCGATCTGCAGAGTGGACAAAGATCCGACGCGGAACTTGAACAGGTTTTTGATCTGCATTGGGATAAATTGCGAGAGCAGCGAGACTCGCTGCTTTCACTGCCTGTAAATCGGAAGTTTATCTTTCTCCCCGACTTAGTCCGCAACGATTCAATGATCGCTGGCAAAGTATTCGAAAACACGCTCTTTCGAGGTCCATGCGTTTTGGCGATTCTTCCCGATTGTTCCTTCATTGAATGCACATTTACTATGGATGATCCGGCTAGGAAACTCGAAATGCTTTGGGACCATGACGGTGGAATGTATGGTGCTATTGGAGTGGCTTACTGCCAATTCCGACGATGCGAATTCGAAGGAATTGGAATAGCTGGTTCCAAAGATACTCTTGAAAAATTTGTTAGAAATGGGCTATTTGGCTGAAATACTAAACGCCTTCTTCCACCAGCTCGATCGGTTCCTTTTCGGCGATCTTCGCCAGGTAGGCCGATTGCCGTTTCTGTTCGGCCAGCTGTTCCTTGCTGATCTGGACGTTTGGATTCATGTTTTTCCGCAACGCACTGAACGCGGCCGCTGAACCGTATTCGAGCGCACCGCCAGCTCCCATTTGAGCATCGAACATCTGCCGCGGACCGCCCTTACTGCCACCCACGCCGAACCCTAGACCGTGTGCCATGCGTTGAAAGAACATCTTGTTCCCCATCGACTGCAAACCGTCTTGGTCAATCTTGGGCATGGCTTCCAACATGTTACCCAGTCCACCCGCTGCGCCGCGGAGTTTGTTCGTGATGTTGTTGTTGCCGAAGATTCGATCCTGAAGAGTGCGTTTAGCGGCGGACTGTTCGCCGCCGACAAGGCTATCCTGCATCGACTTGATATCCGCCATCACCATATCCATGGCAGTTTGCGATGCGGACTTTTTTACGTCCAGACTGTTCTGCTTCCCGGTCAGGCCATTCTCACGCAAGAATAAACTTGTGTCGCTGCGGCGTGCTCTGGCGTTCCATTCCTCTTCGGTCATAGCCGCATCGCCGCCGCCCATGTTGTGACCAGCCTTCATCATTTTGTCTTCATACCAGCGGTACATGAAGCTGTTCTTGCGGTTCGGACCTTCCGCGAGCGGTCGTAATATCGGTGACTCCATCAGGTCGTTTTTGATCAGCGAATAGATCTTTTGCAGTGATTCCACAGTGCCAAGCACTTCTGGCGCAATGTCGATCACTAATGACATCTTGGCACCTTCGAACAATTTTGAAAGCTTGGTCATTTCGTCGTTGAACTTTTCAATCTGCTTCGCTTCTTGGCTATTGAATACAATGCCAAGCTCCTTGGCTTCCTTTTGCAATTTCTTCAGGCTTTCCGAACCTCCTTCCAATGTGTTCACTAAGTCCACGCCTTCCGAATCGAACAGCTTAAACGCTAATCGCACTTTGTTCGCTTGCCCATCCACGCCTTTCATGGCGTCCGCTACTCGGTAGAAAATCTGATCGGGGGAAAGTCCGACCAGCTGATTCGCG
>JAGQOZ010000552.1 GCA_020426955.1 Planctomycetales bacterium | reverse complement strand
CAATTTCCCTCACTTACGTTTCGGGCTACGAAATTCGGGCTATGAAATTCGGGCTATGAAATTCGGGCTATGTATGAAAATGCGCAACAGCAAAAAAATCGCATCGGGCTAGCAAGGCCTCGGAGCTGACGAAACTCGGTTGAGAACGAGTTGTGTTGACAGTTTGCCAAGCTGGCACCTATCATCCCGCGTGAAGGTTCGCCAAAATAGAGCATTCGTCAGACGCTGGGCATCAAGTTAGAAGGGCTTTATTCGATGAGTTGGTACGAAGGTTTCGAGCACATCGTACGAGAAGACGAACCGCTGGGAACGTACACATGGTTTCGCTTGGGCGGTGTGGCCGAATTTTTCGCCGAACCCAACAGCGTGGACGAATTGGCTCAGCTACTACGGCGTTGCGATCAACATGACATCCCTTTCCGAGTGATCGGTGGTGGTTCGCGAGTGTTGATATCGGATGCTGGTGTGAAAGGTCTGGTGGTGCATCTGTCCGCGCCGGCGTTTTGTGAAACGTCCGTGGAAGGGAGCTACATCACGGCCGGTGGTGGCGCAAAACTGGGCCACGTTGTGTCTTTGTCTGTGGGCGTGAGCTTAGGTGGATTGGAGTCGCTGGTAGGTGTGCCTGGCACGGTGGCCGGTGCGTTAAAGGGAAATGCGGACAGCTATGGTGCTTCGATTGGTCAATGGACGGAATCAGTCAAAGTGATGTCTCGATCAGGCGCGATCACGGAATATGATCGAGACCAATTGCGGTTTTCGTACCGCCAAAGCAGTTTAGACGATCCGGTCATCTTGTCCGCTCGATTCGAACTAGAACCTCGTGACCCTCACGAATTAACTCGGCGCATGCAAAAACTGTGGATCATGAAACGGAGTCAGCAGCCTTCGGGTTCAGAAGGTTCGGGCCGAATTTTTGCCGACCCGCAAGGAATCAGTGCGGCCGAATTGATTGAGCAGGTGGGTTTGCGAAGTCTAAAAGTTGGCGGAGCGGAATTGAGCGAAAAGAACGCTAATTATGTGGTGATTCATTCCGGCGCCAAGACCGACGACGTTCGCATGTTGATTGAACAAGTAAAGAACAAAGTTGCCAGCGAATTGGGAGTGGATCTGCAGTGTGAATTGCAGATTTGGTAGCATCGCGCAGACGGTTGGATTCCTGGCCTATTGTCCCTTCACGCACGACGTGTTCCGAAATAAATTCCTCTTCGTCCAGCGATTGGCGGAATCTACTCCGGGACATATACAAAGGTGACGCTGCACAAGGAGGTGTGGACGTGAGTTCTGGAAATCGCAACCTACTGACATTGATCTTGCTGCGGCTGTTTCGTCCTTTTGGAGATGCGGCGTGGGTGGCCATTGCCAGCGTCATTTGTGCGCTGCTGGTTCTGATTGGCAGCATCTATCTGTGGGACGCGTATGGCGAACAGATTCTGGGACAATCTCGTTATCGACTACACGCGGATAATCTGGTGATCACCGAACAGCCCGCATGGATTCGCACCAACATCAAGGAATATGCGCTCGAAAACGGACGCCTAGAAGGCGAACTGCTGAGTGACCGCACGTTGACACCTCGGATCGCTCGCGCCTTCCTGAGTGTTCCTTGGGTGGACGATGTGAAAATGGTGAATAAGACTCGAGCGGCACAGGGGCAGATCACGGTGGAACTGTCCTATCGTAAACCGGTGGCCATGGTCGAATTGCCGCCTGGTTCGATGCCAAACTTTCCCAATAAGTCGTGCCTATTGGCCGTGGACGCAGCCGGACGGTTGCTGCCCACCGAAGAGAATTTTTCGGAAGCGGAAGCGAATCAGTATCCCAAGATCGGCGGCATTGATGTCGCGCCGGTGGGACTCATGTACGGCCAGCCTTGGAATGATCCGCGAGTGGCCGATGCAGCTCAGATTGTGGATATGCTAGGCGATCTCTGGCAAAAATTGTCGCTCTATCGAATTGATGTTCCCAAACAAGCGGACAGTTCGCCGTTGGGACCGGACCAGCATCAAGACTTTGTTTTGGTCACTTCGGATGGGACGGCTCGACCATGGGGAAGTGCGCCCGGTAAAGAACTGCCCCAGGAACGAACCGCAGCTGAAAAAGTCAAACTGTTGCGAGAAGCCGTGGATGATTCATCCGGTGCGAACGATACGGTTTCGCAAATTTCTGCTCCCGTTTGGCATATGGTCGAATTGCGGGAACGACCGGTTCGCCGTTAGCCCAAGGATACAGTCACACTTGGAATCAGGCCAACTGTTGCTTGTTGTTGGCTTTGAATTGCATGTCCAGTTAATGATTCCGGTCGAGCGCTTTTCGCGCACTATATTCTGGTAGTGTTTTTCATAGCCAAATAGATGCGAATCTGGGAGTGACATGGTGACTCGATCCGTCCGAATACGAGGTGTGTTTGTACCGTTGGCAATGATATTGCTGCTTATGAGCGGGTGTGTTCGCCAACAAGCAGGACCGGATGGAATTGAATCGTTTTCATATGAATGGTGGATGCCAGGCGTGACCATGTTGGGTGGTGTCGCGGGAATTCTGGTCGGGATGAAACTGGTTAAGGTTATTCGCAAGCTGGGCGTGGCATTCGTCATGACCGGTTTGATCGCCTCGCTGGTGATTGGACCATCGATGCTATTTGATGCTGCTGTGGTAGCAGAAGATCAGTTCGAACTAAAGACGGGAGTGTGGGGCCTGACGTGCCAGCACGAAGTCGATTTCCACGAACTAACCGACGCTTGTCGCGTCATCGAACGGAAAACCGATAGCAAAGGTCGTTCGCAATCCAGTATCTATTTGCTGTGTCACTATCGAGATGGCGAAACCAAGAAGATTCCGCTGGGCAGTGAAGTTGCCAAGGCAGCGGCTCCATTGCTGATGCAGCGCATGGAATCGTTTGGCATTGCCGTGCAGGATCAAGTGGGCCTGCCTGCTATCGTCACACAAGAAGTTGGCAATGAAGTGCAGTCGACCCAACTTCAAACCGTTCAATAGCATTTGCCAAAGGTTGCAGTTGGCGACTCCAGTCCGTTGGTAGTTCCTCGTTCGGAGCGAACCGTAGAACTATTTCGCCAATTCCGGCTCCCGATTGGCGAATGGTCGAATTGCGGGAACGACCCGTACGAAAGTTCTGTTTTTGAAGCTGCGTCCGATTCTATTCGGCCGCTACCACTCTTCGTCATGACGCACGGAGCGTATGATGGTAGCTTTTGATTTTCGTTCGGCCCTGACTCGTGACGCAACGGCGGGCAGAATGATAGTTTTGGAAAGCCATACCATGTCCACCATCCACATTCCGGTCATGCTCAATGAAGTGGTAGACGCACTGGTTCCCTTGCCCGGCAAGCTTCTTATCGACGGAACGCTGGGTGGCGGCGGCCATGCCGAAGCACTGTGGCACAAGGTGCAGCCCGGAGGTCGGATCATTGGGGTGGATCGAGATCCGTTGGCGGTGGAACGGACAGCCGAGCGATTGCAGCACACGGACATAGAAGCCGTATGGGGCAGTTACGCCGACATTCCGGAAGTTTTGCGAGACCACGATGTTTCAGCCGTGGATGGCATTGTTTTGGACCTGGGTTTGTCCAGTGATCAGTTGGCGGATGAAGAACGAGGCTTCAGTTATCTGGCCACCGGTCCGCTGGATCTGCGATTTAATCCTCGTTTTGGCGAACCGGCGTTTCGTTTAGTGAATCGGCTAAGCGAAAAGGAACTGGCAAACCTGATTTACGAATTTGGCGAAGAAAGACTCAGTCGGCGGATTGCGCGAAAAGTGGTGGAAGTGCGTCGCAAGTCGCCGATTCACACGGCAGCCGAATTGTCCGAACTTCTCTGCCGCTGTGTACCTAGATCCAAAGACGGTCTACATCCCGCTACTCGAACGTTTCAAGCGTTACGCATTGCTGTGAATGAAGAACTGAAGCAACTGCGGATTGCCTTAAAGCGATTGCCCGACTGCCTAAAGCCCGGCGGCCGATTGGCCATCATCAGTTTTCATTCGCTGGA
>JAGQOZ010000551.1 GCA_020426955.1 Planctomycetales bacterium | reverse complement strand
TCAAGGCACTTATATCGATACCAAGAACACTCGCATCGACAGGTTAATTGAAAATATTCGCAACAAATGGCAAGACCACGATCAGCAGCGAACTCAGCTAGACCTGCTACAGAAGCTGAACCGGCAGCATGCGAAGGATCGAGATGACGACCCACAATTGGAAGCTCGGATTCAATCGTTTGAATTAGCCTTTCGCATGCAAATGGAAGCCGCCGATGCGTTTGATGTGAGTCGAGAATCACAGTCGGTCTTGGATGCTTATGGCCCTGGCGTGCAAGCGAGGCAAATCCTGATTGCGCGACGTTTGGTAGAACGAGGTGTTCGCTTTGTCCAAGTGTGGCATGGAGCGGGACAGCCGTGGGACAATCATGACGACATTGAAGTGAACCATCGTCGGTTGGCGAAGGAATGCGATCAGGCCATCGGCGCGTTGTTGCAAGATCTAAAATCACGAGGCCTCTTGGACGAAACGTTGGTGATTTGGGGCGGCGAATTTGGCCGGACGCCTACCGTCGAATTGCCTAAGAAGGGTTCGAATGCCGGCAAGATTAATGGTCGTGACCACAATCATCACGGTTTCACCATGTGGATGGCTGGCGGCGGTGTGAAGGGGGGAACCATTTTTGGTGCGACGGATGAATTTGGTTTTCGAGCGGTTGAAAATCGAGTTCATGTGCATGACCTGCATGCCACAATCCTCCATCTGATGGGGTTCGATCACACCCAGCTAACATACCGCTACGCCGGACGAGATTTTCGTCTGACGGACGTACATGGCCAAGTTGTTCCGGGAATCCTCGCATAGTTCGTCTTGGTATGGCATAATCTTCCCACGTGGAATTCACGTTTGCGTGGTTCTGTTTTATTATCCCACTTCACTGACAACGTGTTGTCTCACGAAGAGGAAATCAAGCGACGAAGGAAGTGCTTGGCCAACGCGAATTATCAGAACAGGACGGCTCCTTGATTCCTGATGCCAATTTCGATTCGATCATTGAATTCTATGCCCGTTACTACCCTGACATACTTCTGTCACTGTTAGAACGAAGGATGCGAGGTTCATTGCGTGTCTTGTTACCGTTGGGCGCAGTGCAAGATTGGAGTCTTATCCTGACCAACAGCACTCGGTGCGAAACGCCTGCCACGGATGAATCACCGCAGTTTGCCATACGCTTTTCCGCGTCTCCCAACACAAGTCCAGAAGCGTTGACTCCACGCGAGTGCGAAGACTTGAGCGATTGGTTGGAATCTGCGGATCCTTCGTCCAAGTCGACGGTGGTTCTTTCGGCCTCTGAGACACCCGTACCTGCTGCGTTGCAACCCGCGTTTGCTGGATCGCCGCCGCGTTCGTTTGATACAAATTCGTTTCAAATCGTGACAAAAATGTCTACCTCGCGCGAACATTGCCGCTGCAAGGCGATTTTGGTGGCTTGGCAGGATCCCGATGCGAACTGGGCGTTAGAAGTCCGTGACCGATTGGCGGACGCGTTAGAATTTGCTTTTCAGATTGCTTTGCATGATGCCGTGGAAACTCGCATTGCCCAACAAGTGAGTTCATGGACGATTAGCCGATTTCGCGAACACTTGCCGCTTGCTGCACGTGTCTTTGTCCATATGCTGAACAATCGCTTTTCCGGTATTAGTGGCAATGTCTTTTTCTTGAATTCCGTCTTGGGCAACGATGACGAAGTCAAGAAAGGCATCGACAACATGACGGATGCCGTTTCGGTGATTACGGAATTGAACCGAGCGGTTGCGGCGGCAATCTTGCGATCCGACGGTCCCTTGCAGCGTTTTGCAGTTCGAGAAGCGTTGCTGGAGGCGTGCGAATTGTGTCTCATCTTCACGGGAGCGGCGGTGGAGTTTCGCGCGGATATGTTAGCGACAGATCCGATTCGAGCGAATGGTTCGCGATCCAGTTTCGTGTACAGCGTGTTGAACCTACTGGTCAATGCGCATCAGGCACAAGGCGCAACGGACCAGCGGCCCCTGGAATTGGAACTGGTTCGCTGTGACAATGAATTGGCAACTCGTCGAGGACTACGGCGTCCAAACGAAATTGCCTACTTTTGTGTCACGGTAAAAGATCACGGGAAAGGCTTCTCCAAGGAAGCCAAGCAGCACGCGTTGGAGCTTGGCTTTACCACGCAGCCCAATTCTCAGGGCGCCGGACTTTCGGTGGCAGACGAAGTGGTACGGTCTATGCAAGGCCGTATTTTGCTTCAGCCAGTCGAACCGTCGGCCGAATGGGGCGGCGTTGTCGAGATCATTCTGCCTGAATGGACCGAAGACGAACCGTCTGTGTCTGTCTGAGTTCAACGCGTCGTCGCTTTGTCGCCCGCGGCCAGTACTTTGGTATTCCATTCCTTTCGAATGTCCACGATCCGCTGCGCGTCACCCACTGGCAAATCCACATGGTAGCGATGGCATGTGGTACAGGAACTGGACGCAGCCTGCTTGGTGTGGCAGTCCGAGCACTGGGATTTGTTGATAAACACAAAACCACTGGAATGCCGAGCACTCGATACTTCCGCCGACGTTGGTCTGGACGAGCGATCCAGTTGGTGGCAATACTGACAGTCTCGCAATTGCGGCTGAATCAAGTGCTGTTGGTGATTGAATCGAGTAAACGATTTGGCGAACTCGGTGCGATTGCTATTCGTCTTGCTCCACACGAATTGCTGGTGCTGTAAGTCGTGGCATGACGCACATTGGCCCGGCGCGGTCGGACGATTCCACTGTTCGAAAAGATATTGGGACAAGCGTCGGACATCTGTATCGGCCGACTCCGTGGTTCGCATCAAGATTTCATACCAAGCCCGAAGGACTGGGGCGCCATGCCCTTCTGGTAAATACAAAAATTGGAATGCTGCGTCATTGACACTCCACCCGGACGTTGGCGGCGCACTGTGATTCTCCGCTGGCTGTCCCGCGAACCAACGTTGTCGAATTTGGTCCCAGTGTTCGCCGTCCAGACCTGCTGCAAACGTCTGTATCGTTTGATCATTCACCGTGGCAGACAATTGTCGCAGTCGGTTTTGAATCGCTTGACCGCCTTGCGTTGCGACTTCGTCACTCAAATTCTGCACGGCCGACACCAGTTTCTTCACCATTTCCACGTCTTGCGGATCGTCCGGATTTACGTCGGTCAGTGAATAACCGGGGCCGAATTTTCGCAGCATGAAATGAGCTGCCGGGTCACTGGCCAACAGCAATTTCATGAAGTCCGGAACTTCGCCGTCAAAGTCGAATTGCGCATCCTTGGGCCATTGCTGCGGGGATGACGTCAGGGACACCAACGAGGATTCGATGGTCGGATAGCTGAAGAACGCGACACCAGGCGCGAGACTAGATTCGATCTTACTACCGTGGCAGGAATGACACTGAGAATACCCGTCCACCAGCAGCATCGCGCCGGACTCGGACACCGTATGACAATCGTTGCAGCGGAACTCCTTTTTCTCCTTTGAAAAGTGTTTTCCGGCGTGTGTCATGTGATCAAACAGTAGATGGTTCCCATGACGGTACGGCCAATTACGAAACTCGGGATGATCATACGCAAAACTGTCAAACGACTTTAGGTGACACGTTTGACACTGCTTGTCGGTCAGCGCGGCCAAATTGTGGCGGGCGCCGTGATGTTCTTTGTGGCACTGAGCACAGGCGAGTTCCGAAATAGTGTGTGACTGGTTGGTTGAGACTTTCTGGAAGAGATTTCTTTTCGAATCGCTGGCAGCCAACCGAGTCAGGATGTCCAATTCAGGCGGGGCGACCGAATGAGGATGCAAGGCAAATTCCGGAGGGATCGATTTGTCATGACATTTCAGGCAGCGCTGATGCTGTGATTCGTTTAGGTGACTGCCATTGGTAACGGTATCCACCATCCAATCGACAAACTGGACAGTGCCTGCTTGATGACACGCGGCGCATTTTTCTTCGCTGTTGGTGCCGTTCAGCAGCTGAGCGTGATTGGCCGACAGCGCGCCCGGAGCCAGTGCCGTCGTCCGCAGTTGTGTCGACGAGATGAT
>JAGQOZ010000550.1 GCA_020426955.1 Planctomycetales bacterium | reverse complement strand
CAAAGAAGTCCGGCGAAAAATCGGCCACATCGGCGGCGGTAGCTTGAGCCACGATGGTCGTCTGCCCGTAGGCTTTGCCCATTAGGACCAGCGAACCGATGGAAAGACTGGTACCTAGAAAACTGCGACGCGAAAACTGGCTGGCATTTTCCGACAGGGACTGATGGGCATTGGTCTGTGCGAGCTTGTTCATTGTTGCATCTCCTTAGCGGCGGTTTTGATGGCAGCTCGGATTCTAGGGTAAGTTCCGCAGCGGCAGATGTTCCACATTTCCGAATTGATATCTTCGTCCGTGGGGTCGGAATTTGTTTTCAACATGGCGGCCGCCATCATCATTTGGCCAACTTGGCAATATCCGCACTGTGGCACGTTGTGTTCTTTCCATGCCTTTTGAACCGGATGGCTTCCGTCTGGCGAAAGGCCTTCAATGGTGACCACGTTCGATCCAGCCACTTCGGCCAAAGTGGTTACGCAAGACTGAACGGCAGCACCATCAACATGGACCGTACAAGCTCCGCATTGAGAGATCCCGCAACCGTACTTCGTACCGGTCAATCCCAAGTGGTCGCGTAACACCCACAGCAAAGGAGTGTCATCGGGTATATCGTCCAGGGCAAGATCTTTTCCGTTAACGTTGATGGTAGTCATGCGGTGATCCTTTGATGAGGAATACGATTCAAAGCAACTCGGTACAACGTTCAATGACTCTCCAGAGTCTACCAGATTTAGTCGGGCCGATGCATCTGCCTGACCGGCAACCCCAAACCGCCATTAATTACTAACGACGTTCCGGTGATATAGTCGCTGGCGGGATCGCATAGGAAAAGGATGCCTCGAGCAATCTCGGCGGGTGTTCCTAGTCTGCCCCAGGGCAATTGTTGGCCCATGGTTTGGATTTTTTCTTCGCTAAAAAATTTGCGTTCGCCCGGTGTGTCAATCCAACCCGGATGGATCACATTAACGCGAATGCGATCCGCTACTAATTCAGTTGCGGCGGTCATGGCCATGTGCGTGATAGCGGCTTTGGCCATGTTGTAGGCCATCGAGCCAGGAACCGGAACCCAGGCATGAGGCGAACCAACGACAACCAGCGAACCGGCCGTTTTCGACCGAATCATCTCCTGCGATACGGCGCGAACCAAGTAAAACGCACCCCACATGGTGACTTGAATCGTCCGTTCGAATCCTGCCATGTCGGCTTCATGGAAGAGTTCGCGATCACTGTACGCGGCATTCGAAACCGCAAGGTCGATTCCGCCAAAATCGTCAACCGTTGCGCGAACCATGCGTTCCACTTCGGATTGCCGAGCCACGTCGGCCGGTATCAGTTTGGTACGCACGCCAAACACTTCGCATTGCGCGGCGACGTCTCGCGCAGGTTCGTCCGGTCCCCAGTAATTGATAGCCACATTGGCGCCGGCTTCGGCCAGCGCCAACGCTGTGGCCGCGCCAATCCCTTGACTAGCACCGGTCACAATCGCATTCTTTCCCTGCAGTACGGTCATTCGCCCATTCGCTTTCTGAAATCAATTTTCTGTCATCCGAGATGAACGGTTACCACTTTTAAAAATGCGCATGCGCGTTTACCGGCGAAATCTCCTAGCCCGAAGCGTCAGTTTTGAAGTTGCGCATTTGCGGTTTCCGGCGGGATTTCCTAGCCCGCTGCGTCAGCGAGGGACTGCAGAAACATGCAATTTTCCCTCACTTACGTTTCGGGCTATGAAAAAAATGCTATTTCAAAAGTTACAACGTGGGATCCAAGATAACTTTCATGGCACCCGGTTCGCCTTGATATAAACGAGCGAACCAAGCCGGGCCTTCGTCCAACGATGCCGTGGCCGTAATCATGTCTTCTACTCGAATGGCACCGCTGGCCAGCAAGTCAATGCACGCCGGATATTCTCCGTTAGACGCGCACGAACCGTACAGAGAAAGTTCGCGAGTGACAATGGCTTGTAGCGGCACTTCTACGTTAGGTGCGAGATTACCGACCAAGGTGATCGCGCCTCCTTTGCGAACCGATTCGATGGCTGTCTTAATCGTGTCCGTTGCGCCGACCACTTCCAGCGCCACATCCGCTCCTTTGCCGCCCGTGTGTTTGCGAACTTCGGCCGGCACGTCCACTTCGTCTCCTTTGAGTGTGACGGTGGCGCCCAGGGCCTTGGCTTTTTCCAGTCGAGTGGCATCCAGGTCGACGGCAATCACCTGCGAACAGCCTGCCAATCGAATGGCTTGAATCACCAGTAGGCCAATCATGCCGCTGCCGACGACAACGGAGGTGTCGCCCAGCGTAACCGGAGTGCGATTGGCGGCGTGCACCGCAATAGATACCGCTTCGATCATGGCGGCATGCGAAAAAGAAAGTCCTGCCGGCAGCTTGTAACAAATGTTCTCGGGAACCGAAACGTATTCCGCGAACGCTCCGTGACGACGATATTCGCCACAAGAAACTCCCAAGACCATGCGATTGTCACACAAGTTGATGCGGCCTTTTCGACAATTAAGACAATCGCCGCACGAGACGGTGGAATCAAACGTGACGGCATCACCCACTTGAAACGCGGTGACTTCGGCACCCGTCTCCGTCACGATACCGGACGCTTCGTGACCCATGATCAGCGGAGGAATACGGCGTCCGGAACTGCCGTCATATCCGTGGATATCACTACCGCAAATTCCGCACGCTTTGACTTGTACCAGCAAGTCTTTGGGGCCAATCGTCGGTTTGTCAAAGTCGGTCACATTCAGTTCTTTGTATTGACTTAGCAGCAAGGCTTTCATGGTTTTGTCCTAGAAGATTTTTCAGGTGTCGAAGTGGCATGACAATCGATTGTGGCTTGCCGGATCAAACGTCTTCACCCATCAATTGTTGTAGACGATTCAATCCACGAGACAGCATGACTCGAATGGCACCGTCTGACTTTCCGAGCTTGGCGGCAATTTCTTTAGAAGGCAGCCCCACTAGGTATCGCAGTCGTAAGGCTTCTCGCTGATCCTCTGGCAATGATTCCAAGGCCGCCAGCATTTTCAGTTGCTTTTGGTCTCGTGAAAACGCCGCACTGGGAGACGTCATGCTGGCGATCAGTAAATTCGCTAATCCGCCTCCGCCTTCTCCATCGCTGTCGCCAAACCCGGTTTCTCGAGCGGCATCGCGTTTTTGGCTTTCAAAAAATTTGCGGTGCGTGTCGATGATCTTGCGTTCGCACAATTGGAAAAACCAGTTGATGGGATCGTGGTCGCCAACGTTGACTTTGTCGAACGCGCGAATCGCATCGACACTGACTTCCTGCAAGATGTCGTCCGGTTCTACCTTCTTTTGCAAATGCGTGCCGAGTCGTTTTTGGATGAAAGCGAGCAATACATTCCGCTTCAGCTGGATATACTGAACCAAAGCGTCCTGGTTTCCTGCGCGAATTTGTTCTATCAAACCAGATTCGTCGGGATTACTCATTATTTGCCTTCCCAAATCAAATTGCCATGTCGGATTCGTATTCTTTTCGCTCGACCAGCAGTGATCAACCAGCGGAAGTTGATATTTGGGACGTAATTGCGCAAAAAGTGGACCTATTGGTTGAAGCCTGGGACCAATTTGCCGAAACCGGTAACTCGCCCGATCTGGCCGCGCTGATGGAAGATGTTCACTCGCCACATCGCCGAAGTGTCTTGACTGAATTGATCAAGATAGATCTGGAATATCGCTGGCAACAAGTCCAGCAGCCCCAACGTTTGGAGTTTTACATCGCTAAGTTTGCCGAATTTGCGGGCGGAACAGATTTACCGGTGGACTTGATCTACGAAGAAATTCAGATTCGGCTGCAAGCAGGCGATCAGATTGAATTTGCCGAATTGCGTCAACGCTTTCCCAAGCAGGCCGCAGCGTTGCAATGTCTGGTCGGTTCGATTCAAGTGCCGCCGCATGACGCCAACACAGATTCCAGTGATCGTCCATCTAAGGTTGTAGTCCGGGGAAACGATTCGGCCGCCAAGTATTCTCACACGGCGGCGGATGACACGCTGCCGTTGTCTTTGGGAACAGGCAAACGTTCGTTGCAAGAATTGGTGCCGGGCGA
>JAGQOZ010000549.1 GCA_020426955.1 Planctomycetales bacterium | reverse complement strand
CCGAGTCGTTTGGCAAGCAAAATAGCCAAACGTTGGCCTCGCATTTGAGGCCAAGCAGAAAGTTCTTGGCCGAAGAACCCTTGCCCCAATTCATACGCGTCCAGGTATCGACTCCGATCGCACAACTGATCCAGTCGATCAAAACGTTCTTCTAACGAAAGGGACGGTCCGGCTCCTTTTGCCGTGACTTCCGCTGAAGCGACGGTACTTTCCAAAGTCACACCTTGGTCAGACCGCAATAAATTAGAAGTATCAAAATCCAAGCCGTTTGGTTCTGCAGACATAAGCTGGCCCTGTGTGGTTGCGTCGTCGTGATGCTGCCCCCCAAACTATCGTAGGTTGCAATTCCCTTGGTTCGGATTACGACTTCACAGGACAAATAGAACCGCTGCTTGAGTAATCGCTACAATCCGCGCGGTGACGTAACGAGCCTCGGAATACGTGCGGAGGTTTCTACGCAGGTCTTGGCGGACGAATGAATGTCTAACACGACGCCGGTTCGACCAGCTTCTTTCCCCACCACCAACCGTTGGCAAATTGAATGGGGCCGATGATGGCGTAGACCATGCCTGACAGCGGTGCCCAGAGGCCACACAGCACCAGGCCGATCGAGCCTGCGGCGACGGCGATGTACCACCCGAGTTCCCAGAGTTTCATCCGAGTCAGCGTGACTTCGTTGGCAGTGAGTTCCAGTTCCGTTCGCTTCGAAAAGGCGTAAAGATGCATCGCCCACAAACAGGCAAAGATGGCTGCAAACCCACCGCTATACAGCGTCATTAAGGTCACTACTTCGTCTGCGGAAATAGCGACTTGGGTCCGCGCGAACATGAACGTGTACAAGAACTTCAGTGGATAAACGTAGAACACCACCAGAAACATCAATACGCAATTCAGGATCACGATAGGAAAATCTTCCAGTCCATAGCGACGATGAAACAGGTAATGGTAATACCAGCACATGGTCAGAATGGCAAAGCAGATTCCGAACGCGGGCAAACGCTGAAAGGCGGACTTCAGATCAGCAAACGAATCGGGCACTTCCACGGTGACCATGATCAGCGTCAACGCCAACGCCACCACTGCGTCAAACAGCGATTCCAGTCTGGAAACATCACCGCCTCGCCACTGAAAATAGCGATCGCCGCGGTAGATCGAACCATCAATCGTTTTGCGAAGCGGACTCATACGGCGATTTATAACGAGTTCTCGCCGCAAAGCAACGTCCGCAAGCGTGCCTTGCCGTTACGAATCAGAAGAAATGCCGACCGAATCTTCCGCATACGAATCGCTTGATTCGTCCGCGCCTTCTCCGTTTTTCTTGGCCTTTTCGTGATGGACGGAAGGCCCAATGATGTCGGTGATTTCCTTTTCGTTCAGCTCTTCCTGTTCGACCAACGCTTGGGCCATGGCGTCCAGCTTGTCACGGTTTTCGCTCAGGATTTTGAAAGCGCGGTCGGAAGAATCGTGCAGGATTCTGGCCACTTCATCGTCAATGATCTGCATGGTATGTTCACTGAACTGCCGTTGCTGATGCATTTCTCGACCCAAGAACGGATCTTCGTCACTCAGCTTGTAGCTGACTGGCCCCAAGCGTTCGCTCATGCCCCACTTGGTCACCATGCGCCTAGCCAACCCGGTGGCGCGTTCCAAATCGTTTTCCGCACCGGCACTCAGTTCGTTGTAAATCAACTTTTCAGCTGCGCGGCCTCCCATGATAAACGCCAAGCGATCATGGAGTTCGTTTTCAGAAATATTCATGCGGTCTTCTTCAGGCACGGTTTGCGTCACTCCCAACGCTCGACCTCGTGGCACCACGGTCACTTTGTGCACCTTGTCGGCACCGGGACACAGCCACGCCAACAGCGCGTGACCGGCTTCGTGATAGGCAGTTTTCTCTTTTTCTTCGCCCACCAAGACTTCTTCTCGTTTAGCACCCATCAAGACTTTGTCTCGTGCGTACTCAAAGTCTTCCATGTAGACCTTGTTCTTGTCGTTTCTGGTTGCCCAAAGTGCGGCTTCGTTCACTAGATTGCGAATGTCGGCACCGGTCAGTCCGATCGAACCTTCCGCCAAACGTTTGACGTCCACATCATCAGCAAGCGGGACGTCACGAACGTGGACTTTGAACATTTCGATACGGCCCTTCAGCGTCGGACGATCAACGGTGATGTGTCGATCGAATCGTCCGGGCCGCAAAAGCGCGGGATCTAAAACGTCTGGTCGATTGGTGGCGGCAATGACAATGGTGGCGTCGCTGCGCGTGAACCCGTCCATTTCGCTGAGGATCTGGTTGAGTGTTTGTTCGCGTTCATCGTGTCCGCCACCCAGCCCCGCACCTCGTTGGCGGCCAACTGCGTCGATTTCGTCAATGAAGATGATCGACGCGCCCGCTTCCTTGGCCTTTTGGAAAAGGTCTCGAACTCGACTGGCACCTACGCCCACAAACATTTGAATAAATTCACTGCCGTTCACGGTAAAGAAGGGGACACCCGCTTCACCCGCGACCGCTCGCGCCAACAACGTCTTGCCGGTGCCTGGAGGTCCGTTCAGCAACACGCCTTTGGGAACTCGGCCGCCTAATCGTTGAAATTTTTCTGGCTCTTTCAGAAAGTCCACAATCTCTTGCAGATCGGCTTTGACACTTTCCAAGCCCGCCACGTCTTTGAATGTGATGGGTTCGTTATCTTTCTCATAGCGTTTGGCCGGGCTCTTGGTGAACCCGGACAGGAAGCCGCCGCCCATGATTTGATCTCGAGTTCGGCGGAACATCATCCACAAGAAGATCAATAGCAGAATGGGCAACAGATAACTGGCCACAATCAACAGCGGCGACATATCTGTGGGCTCTTGATAATCCCACTGAACGTTTTTCCGGTCCAGTTTGCGGTATAGTTCGTCTGGTTCCTTCAGTTCCGGAACGATTACCTGGAATTGTTTGTCTAGCGTTGCGGCGCCACCGTCCTTGTTCTTGGGCGTTTCTAAATTGCCGTCTCGGTTGACAACCTTTGGTGCCAATGGAGGATCTTTGAATCGGCCCGAACCGGTACGACCTTCGAACTTGACGTATTCAACGTTCCCCTTTTCCAATTCTTCTACAAAGAACTGGTAGGTGACTCGTTGCACCGACGCAAATTGGCTGCTGATCAGCAAGAAACTGGTGATCAACAACAGAACCATCAACACCCAGGTATTCGGACCATTCGGTCGAAAAAGCGTTGGCTTCTTTTCAGATTTCTTTTCCGGTTCCTTAGAATCCGTCACCGTGGCTTTCCTCTGTTCGTATCCAACTTGTACATCAATTGACGGACAACCGAACTGCGCTGCGAGTGAACTGATGTCAGCACAAACGCTCGACGGACCATCAAATGATTTTTCAAAAAAAGTGCGATTAAAAAATGGCGATACGCGTTGGGATTGTAAACCATCATCGCCAATTTGGCGACGTAGGCTACGAAAGCTGCGCTAGGTTGACAACTGGAAAACCGATCTATTCCGAATTGGATCTTTTTTTCCACTTAGCGAACAGTTGGGCTCGTTGCATTAAGCTTGCCGCCACGCCGTCTAATTGTTGTGGATTAAGTTTTCCAATTGAATGAAACTCTTCGTCTGACAGTACCCAATTCGGGTCAACTTCCCAGCCCGCGTCGTCGGCTTGGTTCAAATGGTCAACGGCCGTTTCCGTATTGATCTGCCGAATAACCAGACATTCGTTCCAAGAATACCCGTCCTGCAGCAGTCGCCAAGTCCAGTAGTAGACCGGACTGGCTGCATCAACTGTAGCATCTTGCTGGATTCCGGCAGCTAGATTCGCGTTCATTTCCGGCATGACGGGATGTGATACGTCGGTTCGAATGCGACTTCCAGCCGAAGTGACTCCGCTACCATCACTACAATCACCTGCTTCGACATGACTCAGATCTTCCGAATCATCGATTTTTGATTTACCGTCCGACGCAGGTTCGCTCGGCTGGTCGTTTTTTTGAACCGCAGATTTGGGCAGATCGGGTCGGCTGATCAGGTCCAACACGTTGCCAGGAAGGCGAAACGAACGCAGCGGCGCGGTTCCGCGCA
>JAGQOZ010000054.1 GCA_020426955.1 Planctomycetales bacterium | reverse complement strand
TGAAAACGCTGCTGATTCAGTAGCACCAACCCGACCAAACAGCCAACGGTGATCCATCCCCAACGCTTCCCAGAGGCCTGCTTGGCGAATAACAGTAGCCCCAGTCCCAGGAGTAACGCCACCAGCAAAATTCGATCGAACCAAATAGATGCTGCGCATAACGAATGCCAGAACGGGACCTGAGGAAACGAAGTTTGTCCCGACCACAATTCCCATGTGGCCAAGATTAATAGCAGCGTGCCGCCACACGAAATTCTTCGCAGGAGGAGTCGCTGCGAGTCGACAGGAAACGGCTGATTCAGCATTTCGCCTTGCAAATAAAGCGGCAATTGCCAGGACGTCCGAACGTCATTTCGCCCAGCGGCACCGCCTACTTGTCTTTCTTGTCCTGTTTTTTGCGATCAAAGAACTGCTGCAAGTCCGAAAACGCTCGCATGGGCTCTTTGCCATCCACCATCGCGTCCGTGATCGGAGCCACCGGCTTCTTGGCTTTAGCCGGCCTGGGAGTCCAGCTACCGCCCTTCCCACCTTTGCCTCGACTACGTTTATCCTTTCGCTTGCCGCCGTGTTCGTGCGACGCAGCCTGCTGCTTTTCGCGACGAGGCCTTCCGCCGCCGGCTTCTCGTTTGGGGCGTTCTGGACGTTGCGTTTCGGTTCCCGGCTTGATTGCCGTCAACGACACTCGGCGACGTTTTTCGTCCACTTCTACAACCCAAGTGGTGATGATGTCACCAACGCTGACCACTTCATGCGGATCATTGATGAACGCGTCAGAAAGTCGGCTGACATGAACCAAGCCACTATCCGAAAGCCCGATGTCGACGAACGCGCCAAAATCAACCACGTTCAACACCGTGCCAGTCAATTCCATGCCGGGCACCAAGTCTTCTAGCTTCATCACTTCACGACGGAAAATGGGCGGTGTGAGATCTTCACGAGGATCTCGTCCGGGTCGCGCCAATGACGAAAGAATATCTCGAAGAGTTAATTCGCCGACTTGAAGCTGTTGCGAAAGCTCTTGCACATTGACGGTGGACAATTTTTCCGAGACTTCCGCCAATCGTTTTCCGTGCGAAGCCAGCGGGACTTCGGCCGAATGAGTTTCGGTATTGGGCGATTCGGTACTGCTGTCCGAAGTTGCTTCAGCGACGGTTTCCGGAGCAATATTTTCTGACGAAGCAGCGCCACTGTCCGTCTCGGGTGAATCGGAGGATACGGCCGGTTCGCTGGAGGAAGAGCCCTCGGTAGCATCTGTGTCGGCTGCCGCAGGGGAATCCTGAGTGGGCGTTTCGGCAGCAGGCGAATCGTCCGAGCTGGCAGCTGTTGCGTCCGTGGAAGTTGTCACGTCTTGTTTTTCAGTGATGGGGTCGGGCATCGCATCTGGCAATGCAATTGCGTGCACGTCAAAACCGACAGCCTCCAAAACCTTTTCGGCAACGGAATAACTTTCCGGATGAATCCAAGTGGTGTCCAGTGGATTGTCACTACCGGTAACTTTTAAAAATCCAACGGCCTGCACATAGGTGGCTTCGCCAATGCCGGGTACTTCTTTGATTTGTTCGCGGCTACGAAACGGACCATTCTTCTGCCGATGTTCATACAGCCGACGCGCCGTCAGCTGATTCAATCCAGACACATATCCCAACAGTGCCGGGCTGGCCGAATTCAAGTCGACTCCAACGTAATTCACGCAGGATTCGACCACGGCGTCCAACGATTCCTGGAGGTGTTTGGCCTTCACATCGTGTTGATACAGTCCAACGCCAATATTGGCAGGATCGATTTTGACCAATTCGGAAAGTGGGTCTAGTGTTCTTCGACCAATCGAGACTGCGCCGCGAACCGTGGCGTCAAACTTTGGCAGCTCTTCGCGTCCAATCGGGCTGGTCGAATAAACACTCGCTCCTGCTTCGCTGACAATCAAATAACCGACATCACGATCTTGCAGGCGATCAGCGATGACATTGGCCACCATTTGTTCTGTTTCACGGCATGCAGTGCCGTTTCCGATGGCAACCGCCGTAATATTATAGTTGCGAATTTCCTGCGCCAACGTTTCGCGCGACGCTTCTACTCGATCCGCAGAGCCAATCACGTGGATCAAATTGTCGCCCAACACATTGCCGAATTCGTCCAACGCCACTAATTTGCAACCGCTGCGAAAACCGGGATCAATGGCCAACACACGATGCTTTTGCAAGGGTGGTTGTAGCAAGAGCTTTCGCAAGTTTCTGGCAAACACCTTGACCGCATGCTCTTCCGCTCGTTCCGTCAACTCGCGCCGGATTTCTCGTTCAATGCTGGCCACTACCGATTTGTTCAGCGCGTCCATTACGCATTCTCGTAACAGTGTCGCATGCGGATGGCTGTCTTCCACAAATTTAGATTCTGCTTCGCTACGAAGCTGGTCGGCATTGAATTCCACTTTGACTCGCAGCACCTTACTTCGATCGCCACGGTTCAAGGCCAGTAGTCGATGATGCGGTAGCTTCTTGATCGGTTCGGAAAAGTTGAAATAGTCCTTAAAAGACTGCTCCAGCTTCTTTCGTTTTTTTCGTCGTGCTTCGCGTCGTTGTTCTCGCCGAATTTTGGCCAGTTCCAGCTTGGAACGAGCGACATCGGACTTGGACTTGTCTTTCTTTTTCTTTTTGGCCGGCGGCGAAGCTGGACTTTCCGAAAACGGCGCAATGTCGTTTGGCTTGGCTGTGTCGTTTGCGGTGACCAAATCTTGAGTCGAATCAGACGCAGATGCATCGTCGGTGCTTGGCGAATCCGATTCCGACAGCGTGATCTCGTCGGCATCGTCGGACGGTGAATCCGAACTTGATTGGTCACCCGTTGCCGCAGTCGTTTCCGGCGTGGCCACGTCGTCGTTTATTTCGGGTGCATCGGCAATCACTGCGGGTTCATTTGATTCAGACGAATAGTTCGTCGTTGTTGAATTGGCGTCTGTGGTAGGTTTGGCTATTGCGGTCGGGCTGGACGACGCGTCGGAATCGTTTAATGGATTTTCCGCGTCTGCAGCTGGAGTCAGCATATCCTCCGAGTCCTGCAAACTAGCGGCATTGTCTTTGGATGGTGTATCGGACGACCATTCTTCTTCGCCAGCATCGACATCGGAATCTGAATCATGGTCATCGGGCGAGGCTTCGATTCGTTTGCTGGAAATTGTGCCTTGCCACATGTAGCGGCGAACCAGCGAACGTAGACGAACCAATTCGCTAAAGTGTTCGGCAAGTATAGAACGAACGCCACTTTCCACTTCCTTGGCAGACGCCAAACCGTTTTCTGGATTAACCAACTCTGTGCAGCGAGCGGCAAAGTCGGCCGCCACGGGATTGGCGTCCAAGACTTCCTGGGCCAGTGGTTCCAAGCCCTTTTGTTTGGCCAACGTGGCCAATGTCTGCTTCTTGGGCTTGAAGGGCAAATACAGGTCGTCCAGCAATTTGAGCGAATCGGCGGACAGAATGCTCTGCTCCAACTCTGGCGTCAGTTTTTCCTGACTGCGAATGGACTTGAGCACCTTTTGTTTGCGTTCAGAAAGTTGCCGCTGCATTTTGCACAGGTCATGCACCTGCCGAATCTGCTGTTCGTCTAGTCCGCCCGTGCGATCTTTTCGATAGCGAGTAATAAATGGGACGGTATTGCCCTCGTCCAGCAGCTCGATGGTCGCCTGAACGCTATCCACCGAAATTCCCATTTGCTTGGCAATTGCATCCATATTTAACGAGTTCGAACTGGTTGTTTCCATTTTTAATTATTCGCAGTCAAAGACGACGCGTTCGCTTGCAACAACTTGGCAACTCATTGAGACGTCCCGTGATGAGCGATGAAACACTTCGAAATCACAATTCATCGAATGAAGTTCTTCGTCATTGGAAAAGAGGGTTCGAGTTGCAAAAAATGCGTCAAGAATTCAGTTCGGTACCAGGCCTCAAATGGGCTTAGCACCCCACATCGCAAAAACAATTTCCTATTGCATCACGATATTAGGAAATTCCTAGATCGCGCAGAATAGGGGCCACACGTCCGTTTGTCAAGGATTATGAGCATTCGAAGCGAAATTCGTTTTGTTCCGATTCGGTTTATCGCTTTTCCCAATTGCGCGAAAGCCGTCCACCTCGGCGCTAGTTTACGACCATCGAATTAGGTTTACTTCTATTGCTTGAAGATTATACTGACGTCCCAATTTCTATGGTCTGTTGTCAATCGATCTGGAATCGGGCGAAACGGACCGTAATCCAATCCCACCAACCCATTTGAGTGAGACAATATAGATGAATCGATCAAGCGACCCAAGCTCTCCACATTACGCAATTGCGCCTAACGCTCAGCGGCTGCTTTGGGCAGGTTTCATGGCAATCTTAGCGGCTGGCGTTGGCTTTTCTGTGCGCGGTGCCAGCGTACTGGAAGAATGGTCCAAAGCTTTTGGTTTCACGCAGACCGAGTTAGGTGGTATTACGGGCGGCGGGCTGATCGGATTTGGTGTGATCATCATCATTTCAAGCTTTCTGGCTGAATCGATCGGTTTTAGCCGATTGATGCTATTCGCGTTTCTAGTGCATTTTCTTTCCGCCGTAATCACGCTTGCGGCACCTGCCGTCTATTCGGCGGCCGGCAAGGACGCCACGTTCTGGTGTTTGTTTGTTGGGATGTTCATGTTTGCCATTGGGAACGGCGTTTGTGAAGCCGTGGTCAATCCGTTAGTGGCGACGCTATTTCCCAACAATAAAACGCACTATCTAAATATTCTGCATGCGGGATGGCCTGCCGGTTTGATTGTCGGAGGTGTTGCATCGATCTTTATGGCGGATCGATTTTCATGGCAGGTTCAAATAAGTTTGTTTCTGGTACCGGTGATACTGTACGGGGTCATGATTTTTGGGCAAAAAATGCCCGCCACAGAAGCCAGCTCCAGCGGGCTTTCTTTCGGACAGATTCTACTGCAATTCGGATCTCCGTTGTTGCTGTTCTTGTTGGTCATTCATGCCATGGTTGGTTATGTGGAGCTGGGTACGGATTCCTGGATTGCGCGAATTACGGGTTCGATTCTAAATGAAACAACTGGTCGCTGGCTGTTTGTGTACACGTCGACGCTGATGTTTGCGTTGCGTTTTGTGGCCGGACCGATTGTTCATAAGATCTCGCCACTCGGCCTACTGTTTGTCAGTGCTATCCTTGCTGTGGTTGGCCTGTATACGCTGGGCGGCGTAAGTACAACGGCAATGGCTTTAGGTGCTTTGACAATTTATGGACTCGGAAAAACTTTTTTCTGGCCGACGATGTTGGCTGTTGTTTCTGAACGTTATCCAAAGGGTGGAGCTGTTACGTTAGGTATGGTGGGCGGAATCGGAATGTTGTCGGCTGGTTTGTTGGGTGGTCCTGGCATTGGTTTCAAGCAGGACAAATTCGCATCGGAAAAGCTTGCTGAAATCTCGCCGGCAACGTTTGATCGATACAAGGCCGCCAAGGAAAATCAGTTTCTGGTGTTCAAAACGAATGGTTTAGATGGAGCGAAGGTATCAACGTTATCTGACGGTGGCGAAAAACTCGCGGGTGAAATCGCGATTCTGAAGGAATCCGATGCTACAGACGACAACTTGACCAAACTGGACGAATGGTGGCAGGGTGCTCGCGAATATTCGACGGACGACAAAGAACCGGTCACACAAGCAACACTTCATGGTAGCCGAATGGCGCTCAAGTTAACCGCCATTGTTCCGGCGGTGATGGCCGTCTGCTACTTATTGCTGATCATTTACTTCAAGTCGATTGGCGGATACAAAGCGCTAACGATTGAAGGCGAGCAGGCGACCGGAGGTATTGAAGGCCCGATGGAAGCCTAGTGCAGCCAGATAAAAGATGGTAACGGACGAAAAGGGCGTTCGCATGAACGCCCTATTCTTTTTCGATAACCAGAAGATTGTCTTGTATTTTGTAACGCACCTGGCCCGGGAGTTCTTGCTTCGCGGAAAGCGAATCACAGGCCATGGCAAGTTCAAGCCAATGTCGTCGGCTCATGGTCTGGCACGACCAGCATTTGCGTTTCCACAAAGCGCGAAACAATTCTGCTCGCAAGAAAAGGCTGGTGCGTTGCAGCGAATCGGCGTCCAGTGTGCAACATTCGCTTGTTTCGGAAACAACGTTCTGATCTAGTAGTTCGACAACTTGGGCGTCAATGCATTCAACCGCATCCTGCATAATTTGCGACGTCTTGAGAATCGAACCTCGAATATGCGTTCCCAGTTCACGTTCAATGACGGGTAAAATGTTGTGTCGAATACGATTTCGAGCGAATGCGTCGCTTTGATTCGAATCGTCTTGTCGAAAACACTGGCCGATGGATGCCAGCCAGCTTTCAATTTCGGCGCGGGACACAGTTAGTAAGGGGCGGGCCAGCGTGACGGCTTCCGATAGCAAGCGAAAGGTTGACATTCCGGCCAGTCCCGCCAATCCGGTGCCTCGGAACAAATGGTGTAGTACCGTCTCTACTTGGTCATCCGCATTGTGCGCGGTCAGAACATAGCGAGAACCGTGTTGGTTGGCAGTTTCAAGCAACATTTGATAGCGAATGGTTCTGGCGGCTCCTTCCAGTCCGTCTTTGCGGTTGGCCTGCAATTGCCGAGGATCAATTCGATGGGAAACGAACGATAGTTTTTCCGCTTGGCACAATTCCGCGACGAATTGTTGGTCTTCATCCGCCGCAGTGGCTCGCAATCCATGATTCACGTGCACCACCACCAATTTCGATCGATCGGGTTGTAACTGCGAAAAAGACCTCAACAACGCGACGCTGTCCGCTCCGCCGGAAACGGCCAGCGTCAGGACATGACGTTCCCAACGATCGGCTGGCCAATTTGCCAAGATTTTTTCTGGAAGCGTTGCGTGGTTCATCGATTCTTTGGGGCGAAGCCAATAATGTGGGCAAAAAGGCCAACCTATGCCTGAATGCCGGGTAAGCGAAGGAGGCAAACTAACAAACTTACATTCGGAGGATCTGCTTCGGCTTTGAAGTTGGCCGGGGCTCTGCTAACATAATTGTTCGACAAATTCCAGCGACTGGATCTTGTTGAATTACGCGAGAGATTAGCTGCAGACATGTGGTTAACAGCAACTAGTAGAACATTTTAGGCAGATTCGTTATCGATTCCCATCGGCCCCGTTTATCATGGATTCGCTTGTCTATATTCTGATTGCCTCGTTTGCATTTCATTTTGTACGAATAGTGATTTCGGGACAAATGAAGTTTGAGCATGCGATTTGCGCAGAATGGCAACGGAACGCACACGCGGATTCCCCTCGCAAGCTTTTTCTGGCGATGTTATTCAGAAATTCGCTGCAAACGGTCGACGGGAGAGCCAAGCCTGCGATTCGTCGCTTGGTTGGGTGTCGACGTAGTTACATTCGGAAACTGGTTCGTTCGCAATTTGACGACGATTCTCTGGTTTCGGTGGTGACCTGCGTTCCGATCTTCGTTTCTGCCTGACGTGTTGCCTACTTCTGCTGTGTAGCATGCCACCGCAATTCCGTGGCTGCGACTTGCCGCGACTGTTCCGCGCCGTTTCTCTTGCCTGTAGATATTCGTCCATATGCAGGGAGTCAGTGCGGTGGGTCCAGAAATCATCATTGCCAGCATTGTCTGTACCGTGATCGGTGCGGCGCTCAGTTTTGTTGCGGTCAAAATGCTTGATCGGTTGCGTAGGCGAGATGCCGAGTCCGAAGCGCAAGAAATTGTGGAACGCGCAAAACAAGACGCGGTCAATCTGAAGAAAGAAGTTGAATTAAAGGCCAAAGAAGAGGCGATTCAGCAAAAGGCGGAAAAGGACCGTGAATTCAGTAAATTGCGGGACGAACTACGAGATCGTGAGCGGTTGCTGGATAAACGCCAAGAGATTATCGAACAGCAGGCCGAAGATCTACGCAAGCAAGAACGTATTGTCGAATCGACGCAGCGCAAACTAACCGAAAAAATTTCTGACACGGATAAACGTAATAAAGAATTGGCCAATTTGCTGGACCTGCAGCGGCAAACGCTGCATGAACTTAGCAGTTTGAACAAAGAAGAGGCCACAGAGCGCTTGCTGTCCATGCTGGACCAGGAACTTCAGCGAGAAGCGGGTGCGGTGATCATGAAGCACCAGAAAAAACTGGATGCTACCTGCAAGCAACAAGCTCGCGAACTGCTGATCACCACACTCCAACGCTACGCCGCCGCGCATACGGCAGAATCGACCACCAGCAGCGTTGATATTCCCAACGATGAAATGAAGGGACGTATTATCGGTCGAGAAGGCCGTAATATTCGTTCGTTCGAAAAAGAGACCGGCGTGGACGTGATCATTGACGACACACCAGGCGTGGTCATTGTCAGTTCGTTTGACCCGGTTCGCCGCGAAGTGGCTCGTCAAGCACTCAACAAACTCATTGCCGACGGCCGCATTCATCCATCGCGAATTGAAGAAATTGTCAAAGAAACGACAGAAGAAATTGAACAATTCATTCAGAAACAAGGCGAAGAAGCCGCGCTGGAAGTCAATGTCCAAGGCTTGCATCCGCGAGTGCTGAATCTGCTGGGGCGTTTATATTTCCGGACCAGTTACAGCCAAAATGTTTTGCGGCATTCCATTGAGGTTGGGTTTGTGACAGGCATGTTGGCGGAAATGGTTGGTTTGGACGGAAATCTGGGACGTCGCTGTGGTTTGCTGCATGATATCGGTAAGGCGGCCGACCACGATATGGAAGGCGGGCATCCCAAAATCGGTTCGACATTGCTGAAAAAGCATGGCGAAGGTCCGGAAGTGGTGCATGCAGCGTTGGGTCACCACGATGAAATTGTGATCGAACATCCTTATACGGTGTTGGTGGCTACGGCCGACGCCTGCAGTGCTTCTCGCCCCGGTGCTCGTCGTGAAACCTTGGAACGTTACATAAATCGCATGGAAGAATTGGAATCGATTGCCAAGGCGTTTCCGGGCGTGGATCAAGCGTTTGCCATTCAGGCGGGTCGTGAACTTCGCGTCATTGCGAATGCGAAAGAAACGGACGATGACAGTGCGGCTAAGATTTCGCGAGACATCGCCAAGGCGTTTGAAGAACAGTTGACGTATCCGGGCGAAATCAAGGTGACTGTGGTTCGAGAAACTCGGTTCACTGGAATTGCCAGATAGGTAGAGAGGCTTGTTGTGCGACTGCTATTGATTGGAGACATCGTGGGCAAGCCCGGCCGCCGCATGGTCACCAAAGCGGTAAATTACCTCAAAGCATCCCGGCAAATTGACATGGTTGTCGCCAACGCGGAAAACGCGGCTGGAGGTTCAGGTATCACGCCGGAAAACTATCGCGAATTGATCGCAGCCGGCGTCGATTGCATTACGCTGGGTGACCATATTTATCGTCGCCGCGAAATCTATTCCGTGTTGGATGATCCAGCGACGCCCATTGTGAAGCCAGCGAATTTTCCGCCCGAGGCTCCCGGCAAAGATTGGGTGGCGGTCACGTTGTCGTCTGGAATCCGCGTCGCCGTGTTTAGTCTTTTGGGCCGAGTCTTTATGCGGCCGGTAGATTGTCCCTGGAAGGCGGCCGATCGAATTCTGCGTGATATTCCGGACGACATCCAAGTCATTTTGTGTGATTTCCATGCCGAAGCAACCAGCGACATGCAGTTGATGGGGCGGTATTTGGATGGTCGAGTTTCTGCGGTGCTGGGAACGCATACCCATGTGCCAACTGCCGACGAACGTATCTTGCCCAAGGGCACTGCCTTTCAGTGTGATGTAGGAATGACCGGTTCGTCAGAAAGCATCTTGGGACGCAAAATCGATCCCGTCATGGAAACTACCATCACGTTTCGACCTGCCTTCTTTGACGTCGCTCAGGAACAAGTTCAGCTTTGCGCAACGTTGGTCGAAGTTGATCCAAGCAACGGAAAAGCAATCGACATTATGCGAATTTCGCTCGCCGAAGAAGAAGTTGATGCAAACTAGAAGGAATAGGTAAAATGTCATCTTTGAGTCTACTGAAATAGATTTGGCGAATACAAAGAACAGCCAGTAGACGCAATTGACACCGTCTTGGAAGTCGGCTAAAAACCAGCCCAAACATTGGCGACACCAAGCAATTGTTTGCTTCGACGTCTCTTCCAAAAATCTGAACCGGTGCGATCAAACCTGATGAATCGACTTCAGCTCTGCGATGTGATAAGCGTTAAACAAACACCCTCCGCAACTCCCAGTGATTGTTCGTTTCGACAGTTTGTCGGCGAAAAGTCCAAACCGTGTAGCGTCTTTGTGCCGCTGCATTTTGAAAAGAATTATTCGTATCCATTGATCGTTTGGTTGCACAGTGATAGCGACGATCAATCTCAATTGAAGCGAGTGATGCCGTATATCAGCATGCGGAATTTCATTGGCGTTGCTCCGTGTAGTACAACTCCTGTAGCTGGGCCAAAGGGAGACGCCAATTACGTCGGTTGCACTTGGCGTCAGGAAAAGTCCAGTGTTTTTGGAGCGGTGGAACAAATCGAATATTGCATTCGCCGAGTTCAGAATCGCTTTAAGATTCATCGCGAACGTGTCTTCCTGGCTGGTTATGACGCGGGTGCCACTATGGCATTGCGAATTGGCCTGTTATTTCCCGAATTGTTCGCTGGCGTATGTGCTCTGGGTGGCGGTTTGCCACAAACATTGACGCCGTTTGTGAATATCAATCAGTTCCGAGGCCTCCCATTGTTTTTGTCGCACGGCCGCGATAGTGAAGTCCATTCGCCCATGAACGCTTGCCGAGATATCCGGTTGTTGCACGCTGCCGGCATGTCGCTAACGGTTCGCCAATATCCCTGCCATCAGGAATTGACCACGCAAATGTTGGGTGATGTCAATGCTTGGATGATGGAGATTGTTACGGGGCAGCATATGCGACGTGACGTGGTTGATTCTTATCTTCCGGCTGACGGTGCTAATTAGGCCCGTCGGTTTATGGGCGAAAGGACGGAGTGCCATCGGATCGTAGGCCTTCGTTCGAAAAATTCTGCCACGAATGCCTGATTCACCGTCTCGTCGTAGTGTGACGAAGACGTCAACGCCCCATATTTCGCTACGGACTGTGCGGCAAACGGTCCGGTCGGCGAAATGCGCAGTGGTGTTGGATGTCAAGTGGAATGGCTTTGTTTGACCGTCGATTGCATTCTTTGGATTGACACAAAAAGCTTGATTCGATTACAAGCCATCTACGAAAGATAACACTTCTGCCATCGCGGCGGCTTGAGTTCGAACATAGCCGACGCCGAATTCGCGAAAGGAATCGTGAATGACTGTATCGAATTCATCCATTCGCTTCCCGACAACAAAGGCAATTGCCAGCGATTCATTGCGTCAACAGTGCGCCGTCATCCTGCGCCAGTTGCAGCCCCAATCGCTCCCGACCGTACATGTTGACACAAGTGGCCGCAGTCATAGTTTCAAGTTTGATTGTGACCACCTGCCGCTGTTACAGGAACTGCTTTCGCATATGGTTGGCAGTCAGGGTTGCCACGAACTGGATGTGATTGTGACGTCAAATGCAGCGTCCATTGAAATCGAGTTCTCTACCGACGCTCCGGCGGCGTCCGATTCCATTCGGTCGTTTGCAAGCGGACAATCATGGCAGCGACTTTCGCAGTTGGCAACTTCGCTGGGCGCCAAGCTCGAGACGCTGCCGTGCCCGCAGGGCGGCATGGCCTACAATGTGGTGATTTCCTCTGGCGCTATTTCGCAGCGAAAGGCGGCCTAGCCTGTTCGCCCATTTTGTACTTGAAGCATGTTTTGTTTTTGGAAACATTTGGCACCATGGAAGATTTCGTAGCTACCTATCAGCGACTGTTCGCGCGACTTCGTCAGTCCCAGCTTGGATTGGCGGTGATTGTGGTTGTCGCCAGCATTCTGTTTGCGTTAGGACTCTCTTCGTTGGTGCGTCTGGGCGACAACGGGTCGTCCTATGTAGCGCTGTTTGAAGGACTCCAGTTTACCCGTCACGAACTTGCCGAAATGGAAGCTGCGTTTATCAAGTCGGAATTGAACAGTTATCGAATTGATGGCAATCGAGTTGTCGTGGTTGGGACGGACCGTAGCCGGTATATCAACGCATTGCACGAAGCGAAAATCATGCCCGAGCGGTTTCGGTCGCACGTCAGCGAAGCGATCAATTCGGCCACGCCTTGGGTCACACCCAGTCAGCAATCGTTGCGAGTAAAAAATGCGCAGGAACTTGATATGGCCATGGCCGTCCGTTCGTTACCTGGTATCGAAGACGCCATTGTTCGCTATGACGAAGTCCAAGAAACCAGCTTCAACGCCAAAAAAGTTCTGTCTGCCAGTGTCCAAATCCTGTGTCTTCCCAACACCGAACTGAACCAAACGATGGTGGCCAGTATTCGCAATATGGTGGCGGGAACACGGTCTGATCTGCGTCCTGAAAATGTCACTGTTGCGGACTTAAATGCGGGACGCGTCTACCCGTCTGCCAGCGTCGATCCTCAAGCTGCAGAATTGCAACAACAGTTGGCCACCAAGGAGATGCTGGAACATCAATGGGAAGCACAATTCGCGGCGGCACTCAAGCATATTCCCGGAGTGGATGTGGTTGTCACCGCGCCGATGCCCCAGTGGGGCTCGGAGGACCGTGACCAAGCGCGGGTCGAATCGTCCACCACAGATAGTTCGACATCTCTTCGCGTCTTGGTCAACATTCCCAACAGCTACTATCGAAATCAAGTGCAAAAACGCCGCAAACAATTTGCCGGAACGACCAAAGAACTGTTGTCGCAGGTTCGATCCGAAACAGAAGATTTCGTCCAGACGACTGTCAAGCAGATCACGTCTAGCTCCGACGTAGATGCGAAGAACACCAGCGTTGTCGTTCAGGCTATTGATGAAACAAGCCCGTCAACTTCGCTTGCTTCATCATCTTTGCCTACCACTTGGTTACAGAAACACGGACCGGCTATGGGAGCAATGGCGATCTTGGTGTTAGGCTTTTTTGCGTTTCAGATGGTGCAAGGACAGACCAAAATCGCCAGGCAAACCGAGTCGTCCGAACCGAACCTTAAGATCTTTCAAGAAACCGAGTTGCCAAGTAATGTGCCAACGCCAGTTGCCAGTTCCAGTCCAGATTCTCCGGACGAATTAGATCGACTGAAGCAACAGCTTTCGGAAATGGTGCAACAAGATCCTGATGCGGCAGCCAAATTGTTGACCGATTGGATGAGCCAAGCGGGCTAGGCAATAGAAGCAATCAAAAGGCAAAGCATGAACCAGCAACTTCGCAAAGCGGCGATTCTGATTGCAGGACTTGACAGAGAATCTGCCGACCAGTTGCTGGAGCAGATGCCGGAAGATCGCGCTGAACAAATTCGGCGAATGATATTCAGTTTGGAATCAGTATCGCCGTCTGAAGAAAGCCATACGCTGCTGGAATTCTTGCGTTTGACGCAGCCTTCGCCCCCAACCACGTCGGCAGAATCCCATCGTGTTCCGGCCAAGTCCGATGCTGCGGAATCAGAACGGACTGGCAAGCCGCATCCGCCGACACATCCGTTTAGTGACATGCTGTCGCAAGCGTCGAATGATTTCATTGTGGCGTCACTGCAAAGCGAACATCCTCAGGTTATGGCGTATGTCTTGACGTTTGTGGCATCGGAACGAGTGGCGACGTTGGTGGCGAACCTGCCGGGCGAGCTCCAAGTGGACGTCTTGCAGCGAATTGTCGAGATTCATCGAGCCAGCGAATGGGCCGGTCAGGAAATTCAGCAGTGGATTGCCTCGCAGTTTTCGGCGGACCAACAGCGCAGTAGTCTCGCGTCGCAGCTGTCTCCACTACTCAATTCGGCCAATCAGAAAGCTCGAGGCGAAATCCTAGAACACATGCAATTGGTTGACCAGCTATTGGCGCATCGCTTGGATTCAGAATCACCGTGACGCCGTAGTGAATTGGGTGACGCCCATTTACGAATGGCGGTGTCGGCGGCGCCCAGTGCCAGCATTGACAGCGAAGTCGAACCGGATGTTTGCTCTTGATTCTTGAGTCCAATTCGCGGAAAGTTCGATTCGAACCATGCGATTTGCGATGCACAAGAAACAGGAGTCGTCATGTCTCGCTCGACCGTTTCGGCTGATCAAGAACAGGTGGGAACGAAACTGCGTGATGCGCAAACGGAGTTATTCGATGAACTGCGCCCCTTTTTGTTCACGGCTCTGGAGGGCGACCACGACACGCAGGTCGCTCAAATTGTTGTCGACCAACGGACATTGGACTCGCGGGCGTTGAATCGACTGCAGGTCGGCGATTCGCTTCAACTGGAGGCTCGAATCAACGACGTGGTGCAGTTGGTGTGCCAAGGCAAAGTCATTGCGGAAGGTTCGTTGATTGTGGTTGACGACATGGTTGGCATTCAGATTGGAAAAAAGTGTGACTAGACAACTGTTCCTATTCTCGCTGTTGATCGTCGCCTATGCCGCTCCGCTTGGTGCAGATGACACCGGGACTTCGACGCCGGTGCCAACAGAGCAACCGACTGCGTTGGAACGATCCAGCGACCTGCAACTCTCCTTTGATTCCCAGCGTCCGTATTCCGAACCGACGGACTTGGGACAACAACAGCGGCGCTTTTACGGTGGCATTGCCATCATGGTGGGCGGTGTCATTTTGTTAAGCGTGGTTGCCAGTCAGTTCCGAAGTAGCCACAAATCCAAATCCGTTTTGGAACTAATCGATTCGATTGTTATTGACGATCGGCATCGTCTGTTGTTGGTTCAATTGCACGACCGCCTGTTGGTGCTTGCCGAAAACCAATCTGGTTTGACGCCGGTAGATACGATTCGAGACTCGGCGACAATCCGCGCGATTACTCGATCGGCTGGCCGAAATCGCTCAGGTCGGTGGCATGGCCAAGGTGATGCTGCCGCTCAGATTGAACGCCTCAAGCAAGCGTTTCCGTTCGCCGATCCATTGGCGTCTTCGTCATCACCCGATCTCGTTCGAAAAGGACATTGATTCCGTGTCCCGTTCGCAATCCCAAACGGCTCAATGTCTGTGGTTCGTCACCGTGATGGCGCTGATCTTTGCGTCGTTTTCGATATGTGCGCAAGCGGACGACGGTGTAGATTCCGTGGCTGATGGAATCGAGGTCACCAGCGACCGCAATACAGCCGAGCTATCCATTGTCAGTCCCTCCGATCAAGTGTCCACGAATGACGCAAACGTTGACGAAGGCCTGAAGTCAGTCGACCAGCAAGACCTGACGACTCTGGTGGAACGAGTGTTACGCGAAAAGTCCGAACTGACCGAATCGTTGCCGATTTCGACCGAACGGTTTCATTCGTCATTACAAATTATGGCCAGCATGGCCGCCGTCAGCTTGATTCCGGCGGCCGTGTTGATGATGACTTCGTATATTCGTATCTCGATTGTGCTCAGTCTGCTTCGCCAAGCTTTAGGGACACAGAACGTTCCATCTACGCAAGTGACCACGGCCTTGTCTCTGTTGCTGACGCTGTTGATCATGTGGCCGGTTGGTCAAGAAATTCAACAGAACATGACGCCACTCACTTCATCGAACAGTGAATTAGAATGGGAACCGTTGTGGCAAGCCAGTGTGCAACCGATCCGACGTTTCATGAGCATTCAGATTAAGAAGGCGGGCAACGATAACGACATCTTGCTGTTTTTGAAACATATGCCGCCCAACACGCCAGTGCCCACGCACTATGATGACGTACCGCTGCAAGTGTTGTTTCCGGCGTTTATTGTCAGCGAACTAAAAACGGCCTTCTTCATGGGGTTTCAGATTTATCTGCCGTTCCTGTTAGTAGACGCGGTCGTCGCTGCCATCACCATGTCTATGGGCATGGTCATGCTGCCTCCGGCGGTGATTTCGCTGCCGCTGAAACTGATTTTGTTTGTGGCCGTGGATGGTTGGCATTTGGTGGTGGAAATGCTGATCAGTAGTTTTGGTGGCATGTTGTAGGAGCACTCGAATGAACTTTGAGCATATCATCGAATGCCTGCAAAGCACCTTGATTCAGATGCTGCTAATCGGCGGCCCGATTTTACTGATTGCGTTGGTAACTGGTGTCGTCACCGGCATCTTGCAGGCCGTTACGCAAGTGCACGACCACGCCGTCTCGTTTGTTCCCAAGCTGTTGGTACTGTTGACCAGTCTGGTCTTTTTGCTGCCGTGGCTGGTGGAGCGAATGCTGGAATTTTCCCAGCGAGCGTTCAATGGTTCGCTAGGTAGTTTTTAGACCAAGTAGAGTTCGAACCGGGATGCCTCACACGTTTGTTGTTTTCACGTTAGTTTCGATTCGGCTGTTGACGTGTTTTCTGTTTCTGCCGGGCTTTGGCGGGACGAATATGGCGTTTCGCTGGCGATTGGGAATCCCTGTCGTTCTTGCGCTGATGATTGCTTCTATCTCGTGGGCCACAGCCCTGTCGGAAGCCGCAGTCACGGACAATAGCTGGTCCGTGGAGCAGGTCAAAGCGGCCGATTGGCACGTGTGGAGCACCTGGATTGCGCAAGAAGTCGTTATTGGTGCCAGCCATGGGTTGGCTATTTCGCTGATGCTGGTTGGCTGCCAATTGGCGTTGGAGTTGGTCAATGGAATTTCCGGAGGAGTCCTACGGACCGGCCTGCCGACGCAATCGCTTCCCACGTCGTTTCCCTATGTGTTAATGACCGCCATCTTTTTTTCCGTTCAAGGCCATCATGCCGTAATCAATGCGGTCTTGGATTCCATTCGTTGGCTTCCCGTCGGAGGGGAAATGGCTATGAAAGGTTCTTCGACGGAATTGATCGGACGCACGCTGCAAGCGAGTTATCAGTTTGGATTACAGCTGAGTTTACCGGTGGCGTTTTCCGTGGTCATGTCCAACGTAGCCATTGCCGTTCTGGGAAGAACCGTTCGCGAACTAAATCTGTTGTCCGTCGGCATGGGCTTGAATCTGGTGGTTGTGTTGGTGGCCAGTTTCTTGTTTCTGGGCGGTCTTGGCGTGCAATTCGAAAAGGAAATCCGGTCATCGCTGAGTCACGTGCGGAGCTATTGGTCTGGTCCTGCGTGCAAGTCGGCAGTGGCGTTCGATTCCTATCAACCAAGTGACACGACCGTGGTAACTGGGCGAGAAGTTCGATGAGCTTTTTTCAAGACGGCAAACACGAACCAACACCTCGGCGCCGCCTAGACGCTCGACGCCAAGGTCAGATCCCCAAGTCAACGAATTTGGCGAATTCCATTATCCTGGTTGGTGCGACAACGGCGGTTGTCTTTGCATTACCCAAACTTGCTGGTTCGCTACGCAGTATGACAACAGCCGCGTTGCGTAATACGGCAGTGAATCCCGATGACGTTCGATGGTTGGATCATCTACAATCGCATTCGGCCCAACTGGGCACGGCGTTGTTGCCGCTATTGGGATTGATGGTCTTGTTGGTGTTTGTCAGTCATTGGATTCAGACAGGTTGGGTGTTTCTGCCGCACCGCATTGTTCCCAACTTCGCTCGACTTGGTTCCGCTGAAGCATGGGGCCGCATCTTTTCTGTGCGAAACGTGCACCGCTTGTTGATCACCGGGCTATCGTTGTTGCTTGGCGGGTACTTGTTTCAAGCGAGTCTCCGGCATGCGTGGCACCAAATTGGCAATACGAACGCAGGCCTTGCTGACAATTTGGCCACCGTTTCTGATTCGCTGTTTCGCATGGTGATTGTGATGGGGTTGGGCCAACTTCTGATTGGTGCGTTGGATTATGTCTACCAGCGACGCGAACATGAACATTCGCTGATGATGACGGACGAAGAAAAGCGAGCGGAAGTGAAGTCGGTTCGCAACGATCCTAGCATTCGCCGCCAACGCCAATTGTTCTCGCGGCAATACTTGCAAGCTCGATCGGAACCACCAACGGACTAGAGCTGCGCCGAACGCCCAATGCCATCTACCTTCTTTACGTCGGTCCGAATCGCGGAGTCGGGCATGGCGAACTCAGCCGCAAGTGTCGTTGCTTGACATGATGAGGTCGTTACCTTACCTTACAGTGTAAGGGTAATGCGGCCGAGTCGATTGTTGTTAGGGGTGTTGGATGCCAAAGCGTTTGGAAAAGAAAACCTTGGATGGGAACGTGGAAACGCTGATATTGGCACAGCTGCAGAAGGGCCCCAGTTACGGTTATCGCATCATTCAACAGCTCAACCAAACGGCACCGGAACTGTTGGCATTTGGTGAGGGAACGATTTACCCTGTGTTGCATCGACTGGAAGAAAAGGGGCTCGTCAGTAGCTACTGGGACGCATCGGAGAGTGGCCGCAAACGCAAATACTATAAGTTGATGGCCAAAGGAAAGCGGTCACTGGCAGCCAACATTCGGCAGTGGCGCATGTTGCAACAAGTCATGGAAGCAGCTCTATCAGAATTAGATCCCAAATCAGGATTAACGTCGTAGTCCGTCAAACGATATTCGCGTGCCAGGAGAGAACGAAATGGTCATTCATCGAATTGAAATCTACATCGATCAAGTTATCCGACATTCGCGTCGGCACGGCGCGGCAGCAGACGTACTTCGTGACGAATTGCGTGATCATTTAATGGCTGCCGTCGAACATTGGATGTTGGCCGGCGCGACGCAAGATGACGCTGCCTTGCGTGCTGTGTACGATCATGGTGATGCCCAACGAGTTGGCAGTCGGCTTCGCGAACGAACTCGTTTTGTCGACGTCGCCTTCACGGGGACCGCTCGCGGTGTCATTGCGATTGGTCCTAGAGCCATTGGTGTTGTGGCGGT